>CAYYOQ010000057.1:0-10682 GCA_964473235.1 uncultured Thermodesulfobacteriota bacterium
CTCGATCACAGATTTTGCTATGTTCTGGTACCGGGTGTATTGCCAGTGGCACCAAGGTAGTCAAGAAGGCTTTGATAGATGAGTTAGCCCATCGTGGCCTTCACGGTGAAATCGAAGTCATCTTAACGGGATGCAATGGTTTCTGTGCTCAAGGCCCCGTGATGGTGGTGTATCCAGAGGGTATATTTTACGTGCAGGTGAAGTCAGAGGATGTGCCTCATTTGGTGGAGGAACATTTCTTGAAGGGGAGGCCGGTAGCAAAACTCATGTACCAAGAGCCCCTGAAAGAGAGACATGTTCCCCTGCTGAGTGATATTGACTTTTTTAAACATCAGAAGCTCATTGTCTTGAGGAATCGTGGGCTCATTGATCCGGAGAGCATTGATGAGTCCATCGCCCGAGATGGATATCGTGCACTGGGTAAGGTGTTAACCTCTATGACCCCAGAGGAGGTTATCGAAGAGGTAAAAAAATCAGGCTTGCGGGGCAGGGGAGGGGGTGGATTTCCCACAGGGAGAAAGTGGGAAGAGGTAAGGAAGTACAACCGTTTTCCCAAGTATACTATCTGCAATGGGGATGAGGGAGACCCGGGGGCTTTTATGGATAGGTCGGTGATGGAAGCTGACCCCCACTCAGTTCTTGAGGGGATGATTATCTCTGGGTATGCGATGGGAGCACACCAGGGATTTATCTATGTAAGGGCAGAGTATCCTTTAGCCATTGAGCGGTTGGAGCTAGCCATCCGCGAGGCGCGGGAGTATGGTCTTGTGGGTAAGGATATTCTCTACAGTGGTTTTGATTTTGATATTGGTATTTACCCTGGTGCGGGGGCGTTTGTCTGTGGAGAATCTACGGCCTTGATGTACTCCTTGATGGGTCGACGGGGGATGCCTCGCATTAAACCTCCCCGCTCTGCCGAGGCAGGCCTGTGGGGTCAGCCTACTAATCTCAATAATGTTGAAACCTTTGCCAATGTCCCTCCCATTATTTTGAATGGTGCTGAGTGGTTTGCGAGTATTGGCACTGAGGGAAGCAAAGGAACCAAGGTGTTTGCGCTCACGGGGACTATTAACAACGTGGGGTTGGTGGAGGTGCCAATGGGAACGACACTTCGTACCATAGTGTTTGATATCGGTGGAGGCATTCCTCACAAACGTCAGTTCAAAGCGGCGCAGATGGGAGGTCCCTCAGGTGGCTGTGTCCCTACGGAGCTTTTAGATACCAAGATAGATTTTGACTCACTCACCCAGGCAGGTGCAATGATGGGCTCAGGAGGGGTGGTGATCATGGATGAGCGTTCCTGCATGGTGGATACGGCAAGGTTTTTTACCGAATTTTCGGTGGACGAGTCATGCGGGAAATGTGTTCCCTGTAGGGAAGGACTAAAGGTGATGCTTGACAAATTGACTGAAATTGTAGATGGTTTAGGAAAAGAGGGGGATCTAGAGTTCCTGGAGAAGTTGGGAAGACATATTCAGGATACCTCTCACTGCGGACTGGGGCAAACTGCTGCCAATCCGGTGCTCTCAACCATTAGGTATTTTCGCGATGAGTATCGAGTTCACCTTGAGGAAAAGAAATGCCCTGCCTTAGTGTGTACCAGGCTGATTGAATTTAAGGTGAACGAGGAAAAGTGTAAAATGTGCGGACTCTGCTTCAAGGCGTGTCCGGTGAACGCTATTACCTGGGAGAAGAAGAAACCCGCGGTGATTGATACCACCATCTGCAACAAATGTAAGACCTGTATCCGCACCTGCAAGTATTGGGCTATTGAGTGAGCTGAAGAGCAATGGGCAGAGAAAAAATTCTTAATCAGATAGTGGTGAAGTTTAATAGCCTCTCACTGGGAACGAAGCTCGCGTTCAGTTTCATCCTGGTGGTAGTAGTGGTGGGATTAACCTCCTCTCTCCTCGGTATCCGTTTGGTGGCAACTGACGTAATAAAGCGGGCACAGCAAAAGGTGCAAATTGATCTCAACTCTGCCTGGATGGTGTATAATGAGCGATTGAGGGATATTGAATCGGTGGTACGCTTAACCTCTGAGAGGTTCTTTCTCAAAGAGGGGTTTGCCTTAGGAAACGTTGACCTACTCAAACGAGAGCTTGAACGAATGAGGATTACCTATAACCTCGATGTTCTCAGCTTAACGGATAACAATGGAAGGGTGCTGGTGAGGACAAGGAGCCCCTACACGGTGGGGGATGATCAATCTAATGATGAAATGGTGGAAATTGCGCTCAGGGAGAAGACGGTTGCAAAAGGTACTCAAATTGTTTCCCAGGAGGAGTTGAGTAAAGAGGGAAGAGTGCTGATGGATCAGGCCTTCATGGTGTTCATCACCACCCCCAAGGCGAAGCCGCGGGTAAAAGACCAGGAGACTGCCGGCATGATGCTCAAAGTTGCTGCACCCGTCTTTGATGCAGAGAGAAAATTGCTGGGGGTCCTCTACGGAGGGCACCTCCTCAACCGCGATTACCTGATTGTGGATAGGATCAAGGATATCGTGTACCAGGGGGTTAAGTATAAAGGGAAAGACATTGGGACCGCCACCATCTTTCAATGGGATGTGAGGATCTCCACTAATGTGAAAATGTCAGAGGGGCTGCGGGCAATCGGTACCAGGGTGTCCAGTGATGTGTACGAAAAGGTTTTGGAAAATGGTGAACCCTTTATTGGTCGAGCGTATGTGGTAAATGCAGATTACATCACCGCCTATGACCCGATCAAGAATGTGAGGGGCGAGGTAATAGGAATGCTCTATGTGGGCATACTAGAGGCACCCTATATAGATAAGCGAAACGAGCTGGTGTTAAGTTTCTTTCTTGTTGCCATTCTTGGTATCATTTTAGCTCAGTTGATGGTCGTGTTTGTTACCTCACGGATTACCAAACCGCTCAAGGGTCTGGTGTTTGCCACTGAGCGAATCGCCCAGGGGGACCTTGACTATGAAGTCCCAGTGGCATCAGCTGATGAACTTGGTAATTTGGCTACCTCTTTTAATAAGATGACCAAGACCCTTAAATCTTCAGATGAGGAGATACAGAAGCGGAGCACTGCACTTGAACGTGCCAACCAGGAGCTCAGGGAAACCCAAGTGCAGCTGATCCAAACAGAGAAGTTGTCTTCGCTGGGTAGGCTTGCTGCGGGGGTTGCCCATGAGTTAAATAACCCGCTTACCGGGGTGATGACCTTCTCTCACCTCTTATTAAAAAATGCTCAGGATGAGGCAACTAAAAGGGATTTAGAAATCATCATAAGAGAGACAACACGCTGCCGGGAGATTATAAAAGGTGTTTTGGATTTTGCCCGTCAAAACCCGCCCCAGAGGAAGTTATGCTACATCAATGGTGTGATTGAAAAAACACTTTCCCTCCTCCAGCATCAGGCAGTCTTTCATAATATTACCATTGAGAGGAAACTTAATGAATTGCTTCCCCAGATCTGGATTGATGAGAATCAGATTGAGCAGGTGGTAATGAACATTGCGTTAAATGCGGCGGAAGCGATGAATGGCCAGGGTATCCTCTCCGTCTCAAGTGGGGTGAGTCAGGGCGGTGATTTTGTGGAGGTACGGGTAAGCGATACCGGAATGGGGATTCCCCAGGAGAACTTAAGCAAGATCTTTGATCCCTTTTTTACTACCAAAGACCCTCAACGGGGGACAGGGTTAGGACTCTCGGTGAGCTATGGCATCATTCAAAAACACCATGGAGATATTATCGTAGAGAGTGAGGTGGGGAAAGGGACTACCTTTACTGTAAGGCTCCCTGTGGAGAAGAGAGGAAACTAGTACTACTTATGGTAAAGATGAAATGAATAATAGCGCAAGGAAGGGAGGGTATTACTATGGAGGGAACAAAAGCCAAACTATTGGTAATAGATGATGAACAAATTGTCCATGACAGTTGCTACCGAATCTTAACCGCAGAGGGTTATGAGATTGATAAGGCATTCACGGGGCAAGAGGCCTTAAAAAAGATGGAAGAGAAAACGTATGATCTGGTGATTAGTGATCTTATGATGCCTGGCATGAGCGGCATGGAGGCGTTAAAAAAAATTAAAGAGGAAAATTCCGATATTGGTGTTATAATGATCACCGGTTACTCAACGGCAGAGACGGCAGTGGAGGCGATGAAGCTGGGGGCGTTTGATTATCTACCCAAGCCTTTTACCCCCGATGAGTTGACCGCCGTGGTCAGCAGCGCACTGGAAAAGAGAGAGGTGTTGCTTAAAACAAAACACTTGGAAAGTGCCTATCGTGATGCCACTGCTGCCATCAGTGCCTCTCTCAATCTGAATGATGTCTTAGAGTTGATTGTAAAAAGTGTGGTAAATTTACTCAAGGTGAAGGGGTGTAGTATCAATCTGCTGGATGTGACGAGAAAAAATTTAGAAACCAGAGTTTCCTTTGGTCTCAGCGAAAGATACCTCTCCAAAGGTCCCATCGATAGTGACGGGAGCATGAAAGAATCCATCGAGGGTAAGACCTTATATATTAAGGATGTGGTACTCGATCCCCGTATTCAATATCCCATGGAGGCAAGGGAAGAAGGAATATTTTCTATTCTCTCCATTCCCCTCAAGGCGAAAGAGAAGGTGATAGGGGTGCTGAGGGTATATACCGCAGAAACTCGTGAATTTACCCGTACCGAGATGGATCTCATGAGTAGACTTGCAGAACAGGCAGGAATAGCCCTAATGAATGCTAAACTCTATCAGGTGGTAAGCGAGGATTATGAGAGTTTAAAAAAAGAATCACCATCCCATCTCTCAGATCGCCGATCTTCTTAACGCACCATCTCATAGAAGAGCGGGGAGGGAGATGCGTCTCGTAGGGGGGAAAGGAGGCACTCTCTATGGAAAAGCGTAAATTTACAATTTTAGTGGTGGATGATGAAAAGATCATCCATGAGAGCTGTGGCAGGATATTGCGTGATGAAGGCTATACGGTAGAAACCGCTTTGAGTGGACAGGAAGCGTTACTGAAGCTGAAAGAGAAACAGTATGATCTGGTGCTGAGCGATATAAAAATGCCAGGCATGAGTGGGGTTGAAGCGTTAGAAAAGATGAAGAAAGAGGTACCTGATATCACCGTGGTGATGTTTACCGGCTACTCTTCAGTTGAGACCGCCCGTGATTCTATGAAGCTGGGTGCGGCTGACTATTTGCCCAAACCCTTTACCCCCGAGGAACTGCTCAGGGTGGTGAGGGAGGCTTTGCAGAAAAAGTTGCGGTCTGAAGAGAACAGGGAAAGAGAAGGAAGGTTTCAAGAGATTACCAGTGCAATCCACTCCACCTTAAATTTACGAGAGGTGTTAAATCTGATCGCAACCGGAGTAGTGAAAGTGATGAAGTTAAAAGGGTGTGCCATAAGCCTTTTAGATAAGAAGAAGGAATACTTTAAAATCTGTGCCGCCTATGGCTTAAGTGATAACTACCTTAAAAAAGGGCCCATCGCAGCCGATAAAACCTTATCCAAAGTACTTTCGGGCAAACCAGAGAGTGTATTAGATATAACGACCTCTCCCCACGCACAGTACCTGTGGGAGGCGAAAGAGGAAGGTATTGCCTCAATCTTTTCCCTTCCCCTCAAGGTGGGAGGTGAGGTAATCGGAATGATCAGGATTTATACTGCTGACCCCAAAGAGTTTTTTCAAGATGAGATGGAGCTTCTTAGTAGCTTTGCCCAGCAGGCTTCTATTGCTCTGGAGAATGCGCGTACCTATGAGGATGTGCGGGAGAAATATGAGAGTTTGAAAGATGATTTATGGGAGTGGTGTGAGTATGATTCGATGAAAATTCGTTGAGCAACCGCGTAAGGAGGGAAAGTGCATGGCTGCCAACCAGGAAAAGATTCTCATTATTGATGACCAGCCGAGTGAGGTCAAGATGGTAAAGATGGCGTTGGAGGGGGCTCACTACGAGGTGAGTTACGCCTATAATGGGGAAGAGGGGATTGCAAAAGCCAAAAAGGAGAAGCCTGACCTCATCATTTTAGACATCATGATGCCGGGAAAAGATGGGTTCATTGCCTGTGGTGAGTTGAAGCGGGATCCTTCTACCTCTGTCATCCCTATCATCGTGTTAACCAGTCTTGAAAGTAGTACGCTGCTTTTCCCCGATATGGAGTCCGCAGCCGATGCTCCCCACGCTGATGAGTATATCGATAAACCAGTAGACCCCAATTTCCTTTTAAAGCGGGTAGAGAGGCTTTTAAAAAAGGCAAAGTCATAGCGTAAGCGGTGGTGAGTTAAAGCAAATAGGTTATAGTGAAGAGCTGGGGAATTCTTGGCCCTTTATTTTCATCTCCTGAAATTCCTTAAAAAATATTCCTGTCATAATACTATAGAAATCATTACACTATTTCCTGCCAACAGATAAAAAGCATTAGCTTCCCTTTGACTGTTATAATAAGCTGAAGAGATATGATAGTATTTAGTAGGTACTTTAAACCATTGGGTATAATTTATTGTGGTTGAACAGAAAAATTTAATAACAAAAATCGTTGAACTGTGGATCCTGGGGTTTGAGTTAGTAGCTCCAGTAGTAGTGACCGCTCTTGTTGGATATTACCTAGATTGTAGGCTCAACAGTACACCATGGTTAATGCTCTTGGGAACCGCAGGTGGTTTTTTGTGTAGTCTTAGGGTTCTGTGTACTATAGTAAAAAGGTTTTCATCAGGTCATGAGTGATAGCGTAAAGGAAACCTTGTGGAGCCTTAAATCAATACAGAGAGGCACTTTAATAACTGCAGTAGTGCTCTTGGTTGGGTCTCTTTTTTTTAAATCCATAAAACTTACCTTAGGAGTTTTCGCGGGGGGATTTTTTGCCTTTATAAACTTCGTTATACTCCAAAGAATTGTGATAACGATAACCTCAGCAACCTCTGAAAAGAAGATTCTAGTAGGTTTACTATCTTTGTTTAAATTCATACTGCTGGCTATCGCACTTTTTGTTCTTATCTATTCTAAAAAGGTTGATCCCATCGGATTGATTATTGGACTGTCATCAGTGGTGATAGTCCTCACTTTAGTGAAACTGGTTAAATTTTTTGGTTATTAGCTCATGAAAAATAGATGACCCCTATGAAAAAACGAAAGATAGTATACCTAGTACTTCTGGTTACCTTTGTTTTTTCTCTTTCATCGTCTCTAGTCTTCGCTTCAGAGGAGGAAGGATTCATCTGGATTTCACTGCTTCCTTTCTGGAACTATATGACGAGTCTGGAACACCATACCAATAAAGTATGTGACTTTAGAAACATAGATGCAGATGCGATCACCCATGCTTTTATAGTGAGTATTATTTTAATCTGTGTATGCATCTACGTTAAACGTAAGTCACCTCCCCAAGTGGTCCCGAGCGCTAAGGTGACACTGGGGAACATTGTGGAGACTGTAATCGAATTTGTTGTAGGTCTCCTCGAAAAAAATATGGGAAGAAATGGGAGAAGATTTATCCCTGTTATTGGCACAGTTTTTATCTTTATTTTAGTAAGCAACCTCATAGGGTTGCTTCCTGGCTTTTTACCTCCTACGGAAAATATTAATATTAATGCAGGTTGTGCTATGATTGTATTTCTTGCGTATCAGGCAATAGGATTCAAGGAGCATGGATTATCTTATCTCAAACACTTTTGTGGACCTATCTGGTGGCTTGTCCCATTCATTTTTGTCATGGAAATCATCGGACATTTAGCACGACCCTTCTCGCTTTCAATTCGTCTATTCGGGAATATTATGGGAGATCATAAAGTATTAGAGATTTTCTCTAACCTCGTACCGATGGTTGTTCCTGTTTTTAATCTTGCCCTTGGTACTTTTGTTTCTATAATCCAAGCATTTGTGTTCTCTTTACTTTCCATTATCTATATAGGTATAGCCTTAGGTAATGGTAAACATTAAGTTTCAAACCAACCATCCTGGAGGAGGTGCAAAGATGAAGAACAAGAGAAGTTTTTTAGTTATGGTATTTCTTGGAATGCTTCTTGTCCTGGCTTTTACTCCACTGGTGTGGGCAGAAGGAGAAGGTGGTGAACTTCCTCCACTGACCAAAGGCCTCATTGCGCTGGCCGGGGGCTTTGGGATTTCCTTTGCTGCGATGGCCGGCGTAATAGGTCAGGCGATATCTATTGCAGCCGGTCTTTATGGAATAGCGAGAAATCCCGGGGCATCGGATAAAATTTTAACCCCGTTAATTATCGGATTGGCTTTCCAGGAATCAATGGTACTGTATGTGCTAGTCGTCGCATTCACGTTGATTTTAAAATTCTAGCATGTGCATAGCTATTCACTTTAGTTCGTTTTAGGAGAGTTACCAATGCTCCAAATAAACAGTACCCTTCTCTTGCAGATGGTTAACTTTGTTATGCTGATTTGGATACTCAATCGACTCATTTTCAAATCTATACTTCGGGTAGCGGAGGAGAGGCGAAAGAAAACATCGGAGACACTCTCCCAAGCTCTCGACGTAGAAGTTCACACAGAGCAATTAAAAAAGCGTTATGAGTCTGATGTGGCTGAGTCAGAATCTCGCGGACTATCTGAAAGAGATGCAATCATCATACAAGGTCGAGCTCAAGGGGAGAAGATCTTGGAGGAGGCGAGATTGACGAGTGCGGATGATATTACCAATGCAAGAAAGGAGTTGGAGGCAAGCATGAATGAAGCGAGGAGAGAATTGAAAAAGCTCTTAATCAACTTCTCCGGAAAAATGGTTTCAAAGATTCTAGGGAGATCGGTTAGTTGAAAAAGAGACATGTTCATTTAATAATTTTCCTTGGAGTGGGAGCAGTGCTGTTCCTTATTCCATTGCCTAAACCTCTCAAGGATATTCTTTATAAAACTTACAATCTAATACTTTTCATCTATATTATCTATGCAGTTGCTGCAGCTAAGGTAAAAACCTTCTTTATGCAAAGGGAAAAGCGAATTGAGAAAGAGATTGCCGAGGCACACAAGATTAAGGAAATGGCAGAAAAGCTGCTCACCCAGTATCAAGAACAGGTTGATGCTTTAGAGAGGGGAAAGGCGGCGATCCTAAGGAGATTTCAAGAAGAGGGGGTCAGAGAAAGGGACCGAATCATTCGAGAAGCTGAGGAAGCGGCGCAGAGGATTACTAATCTTGCACGAACGATCACCCTTCAAGAAATTAAGATTGCTCGAGATCTTCTTAAACAGGAGATCATTCTTGACTCTATGCGGATTGCCAAAGAGTCGATAAGGAAGTGTTACAGCCAAAAAGACCAAAAAAAGGCAGTTGATGAGATGCTCATCAGACTCAGGGGTGTGAGACTATGAGCTGGATTGCTGCGAGACGATATGCTCGGGCACTTATGGATAGTGGTATCGACCGGGGAAAGTGTCAGCAATATGTCAATGAGTTGGCAGAAGCCCAAGAGATGATTCAAAAGGTTCCCACGCTAAAAGCTTCCCTTTTAAATTTATCCTTTTCTATTTCCTCGAAAAGGGAATTGCTAGAGAGAATTTTTAAACAGAGTGGCCTATCTAAAGAGGTGATCAGTTTCCTCATCCTATTAGTTAAGCGGGATCGCCTGCCAGTGCTACCATTAATTATCCAACATGCTCAGAACATTATCAATGAGAGGGAGGGGAAAGTCCGAGCGTATGTTTATTCGTTTCTCCCCATCGATTACGGGCAGATGGATGAACTGAAAGAAAGTTTGCAGGAAAGCGTGGGTAAGGAAGTTATTCTCGAAAACAAGGTTGATAAGAAGATATTAGGCGGAATTGTAATTACCATTAATAATGTCCTTATTGACAATTCTATTCGTACTCAATTCAGCCAGATAGCGGAAACCTTAAGGAGAAGTGAGTAATGGCAGAATTAAAAGCAGATGAGATTAGCCAAATAATTCGCACGCAAATTGAAGGGCATGAGAGACAGATTGAGATAAACGAGACAGGCACAGTTATTTCTGTAGGAGACGGTATTGTCCGGATTTATGGTCTTGAGAAAGTGATGGCCGGAGAACTGCTAGAGTTTCCGAAAAATCTTTTTGGAGTCGTTCTCAACCTTGAGGAAGACAATGTGGGAGCTGCCCTTCTCGGAGAAGACACCTTAATTAAAGAAGGTGACCTGGTGAAGAGAACCCACCGCATTGCGCAAGTTCCCGTGGGAGAAGAACTGATGGGGAGGGTTGTGAACGCAATAGGACAGCCCATCGATGGAAAAGGTCCTATTCTGGCAAAACGCTATGGGCCTTTGGAAAGGAAAGCTCCCGGGGTAGTCCGCAGGCTCCCGGTTAAGGAAGCCCTGCAAACGGGATTGAAGGCTATTGATTCGATGATTCCTATAGGTCGAGGTCAAAGAGAGTTGATAATAGGAGATCGACATACAGGTAAGACGGCTATTACTGTTGATACTATTATTAATCAAAAAGGGGGAGACATATTTTGTATCTATGTGGCCATCGGCCAAAGGCGATCTACGGTGGCGAGGGTAGTGGATACTTTGGAGCAATTTGGTGCAATGAACTACACCACCGTGGTGGCAGCTACCGCCAGTGAACCAGCACCTCTTCAGTATATGGCCCCCTATGCGGGTTGTGCCATAGGAGAGTATTTTCGTGATACAGGACGACATGCACTTACCATCTATGACGACCTCTCGAAGCATGCCGTTGCCTATCGACAGATTTCACTTCTTCTTCGCAGACCGC
>CAYYOQ010000058.1:0-10592 GCA_964473235.1 uncultured Thermodesulfobacteriota bacterium
ATCTTTCGTACTACCTCCTACAGCATATTCAAGCAAATCCTTGAGCGGGGCGGCTGCATCAAAGGGATCAACATTAAGGGACAATCGGAGAAACTCAGTAAAAATGTTCTTCAAAATGAATATGCCAAGGAGATTGTTCCCGGGTTCGGCGCTAAGGGAATGACCTGGATGCGAGTGATGGAAGGCGACCTCGAATCAAACATCGTCCAGTTCTTTAGTAAAGATGAACAGAGGGCCATTATGGAGCATTTTGGTGCAGAAAACGGTGACGTGCTCATCATGATTGCCGATGCCTCATACGAAGTGGTAACCTCTGCCCTTGGTCAGCTCCGCCTTCATCTTGCCGACCGTCTCGGTTTGATTCCCGAAAACACCTTCAGCCCGCTGTGGGTTACCGATTTCCCTCTTTTTACCACTGCCGAAGAAGGCATTACCTCTAGCCATCACCCATTTACCTCACCAGACCGGACGGACTTCGATCCTGCAAACCGCGAGGAGCTTCTGTCCTTGCATTCACGGGCCTATGATCTGGTGGTCAATGGAGAGGAACTTGGCGGCGGCAGCATCAGAATCAATGGTCGTAATGTGCAGTGGAAAATCTTTCAGGCCCTCGGATTGACCGATACCGAGGTTGAAGAAAAGTTTGGATTCTTTCTGCGCGCCCTTGATTATGGTGCACCTCCCCATGGTGGTCTTGCCCTGGGTATGGACCGGGTTGTCTCGATGATCCTTGGCACATCATCCATTCGCGAGGTCATCGCGTTCCCCAAGAACCGGAGTGCCTTCTGCCCCTTGACCCAGGCACCATCGGCCGTTACGGAAGTTCAGCTTGAGGAACTTGGCCTCCTTAACCTGGGGGGAACGAAGCAGCTTCCAGGGGCGGATCAGCAGCGCGACCTCATTGGTTCCCTCTCCTGGGTATCCCGCATTGGTGTCGACGACAAAGAACGTCTTTTGATTGTTGCTGCCTTGGATGAGGCAATCCGTCTTGCAGAGCTCGTCAATAAAAGGTCGCACGATGAGACGCCGCTCTACTCCGTGATGAGTACCACAAACCATATGCGAAAAAGAAATGATCTGCGAACCTCACCGCATGTGGCAAAAGGGGAAATCTTTAAGAATGCCCCTGCGGTGAAGGGAAACTATTTTAAGGTAGCCAGTATTTTAGAATGACCGCTTAAGGAACAGCCATGCAGGCAGATCTCTTTACCTATCGCAATCCGTCAGCTTCAGTGCAGCAAGGTCCCCTCAAGGGGAAATCATTTGTAATCCAGTCGAACATGTCCGTTCGCGGCTGGCATACCGACGCCAGTTCGGTCGCTTTGAAAGGGTTTGTTGCCGTTGAGGATGCTACGGTCATTGAACGTTTGAAAAAGGCCGGTGCAGCTATAGTGGGCAGTACCCGCATGAGTGAGCTTGGCCTGGGTCTGCATGGTGACACGACAGGCCTTGCGCTGTCTGGGGGTGAAACCGATATGGCTCTGATGACGGACATGATGGGTGAAGCACGCATCACTGCTTCACGTATCAAGACGTATGGTTTTAAGCCAACGAGCGGGATTGTCTCGCGCTTCGGGCTGATCGGGCTTGTGCCGTCCATGGAATGCTTTGGCATCATAGCCCGTGTACCCAAAGATATCTCCTTGGCGATGGAAACTATTGCCAGCTATGATGATCGGGACTTTTCCATGTACAGCGGCGAAATGCCCAGCTTCAGCCAGGTGACTGAAACGGCTGAACCCATCACCACCATCGGTATCGTAAAAGAATGCCTGGAAACACTAGATGAAGGAGAAACCAGGGCTTTCAGGAATGGTCTCGACCGACTCAAGGTATTGGGATATGCACTCAATGACCTATGCCTTCCAGATTTTGACATTGTCGGTACTGTTCATCATATCATTGGTTCAGTGGAGGCATCTTCAAGCTGCGGGAAATATGACGGAGTCCGTTATGGTCACCGCACAGCCGCAGCAGTAAAAAACTGGAATGACATGTACATCAAAACCCGCGCAGAATCCTTTGGTCCGCTGATCAAGTCATACCTTTTTCAGGGAGCCTATTTCCAGTTTGAAAACTGCGCTGCCTTCGAAAATGCCAGCCGGATAAGGGCCCGCCTGGTCAATGATCTAGATGGATTATTCAAGAAGGTAGACGCTATTGCCTTCCCCACCGGCCGCAGGAAATTTCAGGCAGCAGCAAGGACTCTTGATGATATCTATCATGAATGCAGTCTGACGCTGCTGGCCAATGTGATGGGATTACCTGCGGTGCAGGTACCGGGCTTGGTCCTGGATGGAAACACCGATCTTGGTTTGCAGATTATCGGATCACGTTTGAGTGACGCCCGATTGCTCTCACTGGTGGCGCGTGTGTCGAATACTGCGGAAGGAGTGTAAGGAAATGGAATACGAAGCGGTTATTGGTCTTGAAATCCATGTCGAACTGAACTGTGCCACCAAAATGTTCTGCGATTGTTCCAACAGCACTGGAGATGATCCAAACAAGAACACCTGTCCTATCTGTCTGTGGTTTCCGGGGGCCATTCCCAGATTCAGCGAGGAAGCACTTGAAAAGGCCACGCTGACGGCACTGGGATTGAATTGTACGATTCAGGAACGGAGCGCCTTTGACCAGAAGGTGTATTACTATCCTGACCTTCCCAAGGGATTTCAGCTTTCCCAAGCGCACCTGCCTCTGGCCAGGAACGGCTGGCTGGATATCATCGGTGAGCACGGACAGCCGAAGCGCCTCCGTATTCACAAGATTCACATGGAAGAGGATGTGGCAAAACTCGTTCACGAAACAGAAGGGCGAACACCCATCAGCCTGGTGGATTTCAACCGAGCCGGTGTCCCGCTGGTAGAAATCGTAACGGAACCGGATATGAGAAGCCCCCATGATGCAATGGAGTTTATTCGCGCCCTGAGGACACAGATACGCTATATCGGCACCTCCGAATGCAGTATGGAGTCTGGCACTATGCGCATCGATGCCAATATCTCTCTCCGGCCCAAAGGCACTGACCAGCTCAATACCAAGGTCGAGGTGAAAAACATGAACTCGATCCGGCATCTGGGCGATGCCATCACCTATGAGATCAACCGCCAAACGGCAAGCCTCCGTTTGGGCGAGATAATCGTTCTCCATACCCGGCTCTGGGATCCGGAAAAACAGGCCACTGTACCAATGCGGGGTAAGTTTGAAGGCCCCTGTGTACCCGACCCCTCAGTGCCGCAGATCGCCATCACTGAGGCATGGAAAAAAGAGATGCAATCAAGGCTTCCGGAAATGCCTAGCCAAAAGGCTGACCGCTTTATCAGACAATACGCACTCACCCCGGAGGAAGCTGTCATGATGAGTGCAGAAAGGGATTTGTCTGAGTATTTTGAGGCCGTGGTGCATCACCAGATCTCTCCCCGAACGGTTACACACTGGATTGCAACACAGCTTCTTCCCGCCCTCAAGGAACGCAATCAAAGTATTACGGATACGCCGGTCACATCTTTGCGTTTTTCAGAACTGCTTGCAATGCTTGAAAGAAATGAGATCAATGCAAATGCGGCGAGGGAGGTCCTGGCCTATCTTTTTGATAGTGATAAAAGCCCGGCTGACATTGTGGAGCACCATGGTTTCCGGCAGGTTTCTGATACCACTCAGCTCGCAGGGCTTGTCGATACGGTACTGGCGGCGAATCCTTCCGCGGTGAGTGATTTCCACAAGGGTGTTGCAAAGGCTATGGGGTTTCTCATCGGACAAGCCATGCAAGCCTCGCAGGGCAAGGCCAATCCTAAACTGATCAGAGAAATCCTTACGCGGAAGCTAGACGAAGATAAAATTATTGAGAGGAACTTGCGTTAATCGGTAGGGACTTACTTTTACTACTGCGACTGTCAGCAGAAAAGTGGGGCTTTTATTTTGAACATCGCACGATAGGCCGTGCACCATTTTACTATTATACCCATCTCATGCATTATTCAGTGTCAGCAAGATAGTGTTCTCCCATGCAGAAGCACTAATTAATTTTATAACTCCTCATTACAAAAGATGGGGGTTTGTTTATTTACTACACGTTTACGCTCCTGCGGCAAGCCTTTGGGCAAGGAAGTGGGGAAGTCCTGCTTCAATGATCTTTTTCTGGGCGCCTTCAATATCGTAGGCAATTCTTTTTATAGTAACGCGTGACTTATCAAGGTCATAGATCCCATAGGCTGCCCGGGGATCACCATCACGTGGCTGCCCCACGCTTCCTACGTTGATTAGGTAACGGGAGGATTCTTCTATAGGAAAGGTTGACTTTTGTAGCAGATGCGTGGTACCACGCTCACTCTGCATAAAGCTAACCGGGGTGTGAGAGTGACCGATGAAACAGATTTGCTGTTCATAGCAGCAAAAGTTAAAGGAAGCCTCGGAGAGGGAGAAGACATAGTTCCACTCCTCAGGGTGGTAGGGAGTTGCGTGAACCAAAGTAACGTTATGGCAGGTGAGAAGGAGCGGAAGGTGTTTGAGGTAGTGCTGGTAAGGTACTGAGAGCTTCCTTTTTGTCCACTCGATGGCAGTTTTAGCTACCGGGTTGAAATTGGAATAGTCTGTCAATCCCACTGACGCCCAGTCGTGGTTCCCCGCAACCACCCAGGTGGTGAGCCCCTCTAAAAGTTTTATACACTCCTCAGGATCGGCACCGTATCCTACGATGTCGCCCAGGAAAAACACCTGATCGACTTTTTCCCTTTCAAGATTTCCCAGTACTGCCTGAAACGCTTCTACATTTCCGTGTATATCAGAGAGGAGTGCGTATTTCATGTACAGCCTTTCGAGGGAAGAAAGACATCATCTTACATACTGCTTTCAATCTGCTTTGTCAATAGCTCTTATAGTAGCCTTGGAAGGTTATGTGGTGTGTAACCTCACTTGAGAAAGGGTGGAAAAATGCATTGATTTTTTTCGGAGTTTCATATATTGATATTCTACTCAATTTATAAGAAATAGCGAGGTGTTACGCGTGAAGAAGAAAGACGATCTAGAACTTTTAAGGAAAGAGATTGACCGCATTGATGTAGAGATTTTGAAACTGCTCAATAAACGGGCCGAGGTAGTAGTGGAAGTGGGAACATTGAAGAAGAAGAGTCAAAGTGATTTTCATGTGCTTGACAGAGAACACAGAATCTACCAAAGGCTGGTGAAGCTTAACCAGGGTCCTTTTCCTAGCGGTTCCATAAGGCCAGTGTTTAGGGAGATTATCTCTGCCTCCCTCTCTCTGGAGCATGAACTTCATGTGGCCTACCTGGGGCCTGAGGCAACCTTTTGCCACATTGCTTCTATCCAGCAATTTGGTCACTCGGCAATGTTTGTTCAGACCAGAAGTTTAAAGGATATCTTTCATTTGGTAGAGCGTGATGAGTGTGATTATGGGGTAGTTCCTATTGAGAACACTACCGAGGGTGTAGTAAACCCCACGCTGGATATGTTTATCGATTCTCCTTTGAAGATCTGCGCAGAGGTGTTGCTAGAGGTTTCTCACCACCTGCTGTCAAAGAAGGGAAGGGTGGATGATATTAAAAAGATTTATTCACATTCGCAGGCAATTGCCCAGTGTAGTAATTGGTTGGAACGAAATGTTCCCACGATCCCTGTGGCAGAAATGTTCAGTACCGCACAAGCGGCGCAGGCGGCAGCAAAGGATTATAGAATTGCAGCCATCGCGGGTGAATTTGCGGCTCAATTTTATGGTCTTAAGCCCATTTTTAGCAATATTGAAGACAACCCCCAAAATTTTACCCGCTTTTGGGTGATTGGTAAGAAATTAACCGGGAGTACCGGAGAGGATAAGACCTCCATTATGCTGTCGATTAAAGATGGGGTGGGTGCACTCCACAGAACATTGAAACCTTTTTCTGAGCATCGGATTAATCTCACCAAAATTGAGTCACGGCCTTTCAAACAGCGACCATGGGAATACATCTTCTTCATTGATCTGGAGGGCCACACTACTGATGCCAATGTTGAACATGCGCTGAATGAGGTCAAGGAGGTCGCACAGTTCTTAAAAATTCTGGGCTCGTATCCCAAGAGTGAGTCAAAAACATAAAGGTGAGTTCCTCTGCTCCATCCTTCCCACACAATAATAGAGGTATTCATTACCATTTCCCTGTGCGAGAATAATGAAACGGTTGGTGAAAGAAAGCATTAAGAGATTGAGTTCCTATCGACCTGGCAAGCCTATTGAGGAGCTAGAACGAGAGTACGGCATTAAGGGTGCAGTAAAGCTTGCCTCTAATGAAAACCCTTTGGGTCCCTCGCTCAAAGCCCTCGAGAGTATCAAAGCGGTGCTCAACAACCTGCACCGCTATCCTGATGCTCATGGTTTTTATTTGAAGGAGAAGTTATCCCAGAAGCTTGGAGTGGGAACGGATTCTATCGTATTAGGAAACGGTTCAGATGAGATTATCCAGCTCATTGCCCAGGCCTTTCTCTTTCCCGGAGATGAGGCGATAATGAGTGATCCTGCCTTCTCGTTCTATCAGATTGCAGTTGCCACCGCGGGAGGTAAAGAGGTTAAGGTGCCTTTAAAAGGTTTCTCCTATGATCTTCCTTCAATGGCTGATCATATTACCCGGAAGACTAAATTGATTTTTATTAATAATCCCCTTAATCCCACCGGGACTATGGTGACGCGAGGGGAGCTTGAGGAATTTTTGAAACAGATTCCTTCTGAGGTCATAGTGATTATGGATGAGGCCTATGGCGAATATGTAACCGATAACTCTTTTCCCAACTCTGTGGAGTATCTGGGGAAGGGGAAGAGAATCTTCATGCTGCGTACCTTTTCCAAGATCTATGGATTGGCGGGCTTAAGAATAGGCTATGGTGTTGGTCAACCAGAGCTTATAGGGTATCTCAATAAGATCAGGGGACCATTTAATACCAATTCTCTGGCGCAGGCAGCGGCACTGGCTGCACTGGATGATGATGCGCACCGGCAGAAGTCTCTCACCAACAATCGGGAGGGATTACACTACCTGTATGCCGAGCTGGATAGGTTAGGGGTCACCTATCTTCCCACCCAAGCCAATTTTTTTTTAGTGAAGATTGGTGAGAAGGCTCCTCAGGTGTATGAGGCGCTGCTGGGTGAGGGGGTAATTGTTCGAACCTTGGCGGAATACGGATTGCAGCACTATCTGAGGGTGAGCGTGGGATTGCCTTTCGAAAATGAGAGGCTTATAAAAGCCTTAGGTAAGGTGCTCTCAGAAGGATAGAAGGTGAGAGTGGGGGATGCTAGATACTGGATACTTGGTACAATTGAGGGATTGGGGAAGTTTCGGCTTTCGATATTCGAATTTCTGATTTGTTAACATCCTGCATCGTGTATCATGAGTCATTATAGTATGAGGAACTAGTCGCATGGGTATCTTTTTTGAACGGATGGCGTTGGTTGGTTTAGGATTGATCGGTGGATCCCTCGCGAGGGCGGTGAAAGAGAGAAAGCTAGTGGGGGAGGTACTGTGCCTGGGGAGGAGTGAAGAGCGATTGAGGAGAGCCCAGGAGATGGGTATTATTGATAGGTATGCCATGGAGATGGGTACAATCTTGGGTGATGTGGATTTAATTGTGGTTGCTACCCCGGTCGGGGTAATTGTTGAGCTCATCAAAAAAATGGTTCCTCTTTTAAAAAAGGGTACCATTATTACCGATGTGGGCAGTGTGAAAAAGAAGATTGTAGAGAAGGTAGAAGGGTTTATCCCTGAGTCTCTCTATTTTGTCGGAGGGCATCCTATCGCCGGTACCGAGAATTCTGGTTATGAGGCATCGTTCTCAACACTCTTCGAAGGGAGAAAGTGTATCCTTACCCCTGTGGACACCACTCATCAAAAGGCGCTGGAAAAGATGAAGGAGCTCTGGGTGAGTGTTGGTTCACACGTGGTGTGTATGGATAGTAATGAGCATGATAAGGTATTCGCTGCGGTAAGTCACCTTCCCCACATCATTGCCTACAGCATGGTAAACTCTCTGCTTACCATAGAAGGTTTTGAAAAGAATATCTTATCCTTTTCTGCCGGTGGTTTTAAGGATTTTACTCGCATTGCAGCCAGTCACCCCGTTATGTGGATGGATATAGCCCTGATGAACAAGGAACACCTTCTTCCTGCCATTGAGCTTTTTCAGGAGTACCTGGATGAGTTAAAAGAGGCCATACGCAGGGAAGATGCCACAAAGCTACTTGATGAGTTTCAGAAGTCAAAGAGGTTTAAAGAGCTAATGAAGTGAAGTCTTCACTGCCCTTGGTACCTTGACCCCAGGGGAGGTCCTCCCTCTTATTAACAAAGTGCTGAGCTCTCTATAATTGGCTGCATAGGGTCCTCGTAGTAAAAGATAGAGGTGGTGGGGAGGGGGGGTGCTTTTGGGACTTGACAAAACAGATCATTTGTGATGTTTTATTCGGATATTTATGGTTGAAAAATTGATTATTACCATTGATGGCCCTTCAGGAGCAGGGAAAAGCACGGTAGCCCACATTCTTGCTCAAAAGCTTAACTATAAGTACATCGACACAGGAGCGCTCTACAGGGTGGTTGCACTAAAGCTTAAAGAGGGAAATATCAATCCTGAGGGTGAAGAGGGGCTCCGAACGGTGTGTCGCAGACTCGATGTTTCCTTCAGTCAAAGAGATGGTCAGATTAAAGTTTTTTCTCAAGGGAAGGATATTACCGAGGATATTAGAGCTCCTGAAATCAGCCTTCTTGCTTCCAAGGTATCTGCTCACAAGGTAGTACGAGACGCACTCCTCACTGTTCAGCGAAAGCTTGCTCAAGGAGGTGGCGTGGTGGTAGAAGGGAGAGACATGGGTACGGTGGTATTTCCTAGAGCAGAGGTGAAATTTTTTCTCGACGCATCCTTGGGAGTGAGGGGGGAGAGGAGGTTTAAACAGTATCTTGAAAAAGGACAGGTATTTGACCGTAGCCGTATAACCTCAGAAATTGAGAAAAGAGATGCAGCTGACTCGCGGAGGGCACTTGCACCTCTCACACCTGCTGACGATGCTACGGTAATTGATTCAACCACGATAGGCATTGAAGAAGTAGTGGAAGCGATGGTAAAGGTAGTGAGTCACCGTCTTCCCTCTTCTTCAAAATAAATTGTTGAGGGGGTAAGAATTAATGAAACATCATGATGAAATAATTACTGATGTAAAGAGTACAGGGGTAAAGGAACCTTCTGAAAGCAAGGGTAGTGAATGTGCTGCCTCGAGTGAGGAAGGTCAACTGCGGGACGAGGGAAGCTTTCAAGAGATTTTTGAAAGTAGTGTGAAGGATTTAAAGGAGGGAGAAATAATTCAGGGACAGGTAATTCAGATCACGCCTGACTATGTCATTGTGGATGTTGGATATAAGTCTGAGGGAAGGATTCCCATTGCTGAGTTCTTCGATAGCAAGAGACAGGTGACGGTGAAGGTGGGAGAGAAGGTGTATGTGTTCCTGGAAGAATGGGAAGATGAGGATGGAGAAATTGTCCTTTCCAAGGGCAAAGCAGATCAACTGAGAGTGTGGGAAGAAATCAGTAAGGTGCTCGAAAAAGACGGTGTAGTAGAGGGAAAAGTCAGTGCCCTGATTAAAGGGGGTCTCTCTGTTGATATCGGTGTACCTGCCTTTTTACCAGGTTCTCAGGTTGACCTCCACCCAGTGAGGAACCTTGAATCATTGATTGGGAAAACGTTCAAGTTTAAAGTGCTTAAGTTTAATAGAAGGAGGGGCAATATTGTCCTCTCACGCAGGACACTGTTGGAACAGGAGCGAGAGCAGTTAAGAAAAGAGACGGTCAAGACACTTAAACAAGGGGATATCCTTGAAGGTACCATCAAAAACATTACAGACTATGGAGCATTTATTGACTTGGGAGGCATTGATGGTCTTCTCCACATTACGGATATTTCCTGGGGACGAGTTACCAGTCCCTCAGATATATTTAAAATCGGAGAGCACGTTAAGGTAAAAGTACTCAATTTTGACCGAGAAAATGAACGGGTGTCCTTAGGATATAAGCAAATTAAGGCTGACCCCTGGGAGAAGGTAGATGATAAGTATCCTGTAGGTGCAAGGGTCAAAGGGAAGATAGTAAACCTCACTAACTATGGTGCCTTCATTGAATTGGAAGAGGGCATTGAAGGACTCATCCACATTTCCGAGATGTCCTGGGTGAGAAAGATGAAGCATCCCTCTCAGCTGGTATCGGTAGGAGATATCGTTGAGGCGATGGTGCTGAATCTGGATGTGCCCAAGAAGAGGATTTCTCTCAGTTTAAAACAGCTGGAAGCAAATCCTTGGGAACTGCTAGCAGAGAAGTATCCACCAGGGACGGTAGTGGAAGGGAAAGTAAAGAATGTAACCGATTTTGGAATATTTATCGGATTTGATGAGGGGATAGACGGTTTAGTGCATATCTCAGATATCTCCTGGACTCAAAAGATAAAACATCCCGCTGAGTTCTACAAGAAGGGGAAAGAGGTAAGAGCAATCGTGCTCAGTATCGATAAAGAGAATGAGAGGTTTTCCCTTGGTATCAAGCAGCTCGAGAAAGACCCGTGGGAGAGTATCACT
>CAYYOQ010000059.1:0-10450 GCA_964473235.1 uncultured Thermodesulfobacteriota bacterium
TCATACAATAGGTTACCTGTATTTTTTAAAGTACGGAAGCACACACCTGTGCTAAAGAGTTCCACTTTAGAAGATATAATCACTTTGGAAACCGAGGTGAGGGGGTAGGGTAGTCAATTGCTACCATACTCACTCATCCTTTATACTGCGGAAGAATTAAGAGATACCACTCTAAACCTATCAGAAATGACCTAAATTAATGATCAATCAAACCTCTTTAACCAAATCAGAGAATACCCTACGCTCACAGCCAACGGTCGAGACTGAATCCCCCTCATCCACGGATTACGCTTACCCACCTGACAAGATATTCTTTGGGCTACTCAATTTCTCTGCACTCTGCATAATAGCGCTCCTCATTGCAATCTTCATAACCCTGATAGTGCACTCTCTCCCCTCGCTCAAAGCCTTTGGAATCACTTTTCTCCTCAAAAAGACCTGGGATCCGGTATTTGGTGTATTTGGTGCACTTCCCTTTCTCATAGGGACCCTGCTCACCTCCTTTCTCGCTCTCGCACTCTCACTCCCTTTCTCACTCTCTATTGCCATATTTTTAGGGGAATATTTCAGGGAAGGAACAGTCTCCTCGCTTCTCAAGAGCGCCATTGAGCTGCTGGCTGGTATCCCTTCCGTTATCTATGGATTCTGGGGCTTGTTTGTACTGGTACCGCTGATAAGGATTGTGGAGATGAAGCTGGGGGTAGCGCCCTATGGGATTGGCATACTGACTTCCGCGGTGGTACTCGCTATTATGATCATTCCTTACTCAGCATCACTGGGGACAGAGGTCATTCAACTAGTTCCCTCTGATTTAAAAGAAGCAGCCTTTTCCTTGGGTGCAACCCGTTTTGAAGTGATTGGAAAGGTAATCCTCCCCTTCGCCCGCTCTGGAATAGTGGCAGGGATTCTCCTCTCGCTGGGAAGGGCGCTTGGTGAAACCATGGCAGTCACCATGGTCATTGGAAATTCTAACTTCCTCCCCACAAACATTTTCAGCCCCGCCAATACCATGGCTAGTGTAATCGCCAACGAGTTTGCCGAGGCTACCGAAACTATCTATGTATCATCGCTTGTCGAAATCGGACTTTTGCTCTTTATCGTTACCATGCTGATAAATCTCATTGGCAAATATATCATCAATAGAATGAGTGTCAGGGTACACCATGAGTGAACACACGCTTAGCCTGAGGATTATCAAAGACAAAGGATTTAAAACGCTGGTGATTCTCTTCTCCTTCATTACCATTGTCCCTCTGCTCTTTATTCTTTTTTACATCATTAAGAATGGCATTGGGGTAATTAACTGGCAATTCCTCACCAGCCTGCCTAAGCCGGTAGGCGAAGTGGGGGGAGGCATTGCCAATGCCATTGTGGGTACTTTCATTCTTATTGTCATGTCATGTATGCTCTCTATCCCGTTGGGGGTGTCTGCGGGAATCTATCTCTCTGAGCGGAGGGAAGGATGGCTCGCCTCGTTGGTTCGATTGAGTGTAGATATCCTCCAAGGAATACCCTCAATTGTAATGGGAATCCTCGCCTATGCCTGGGTGGTGTTATCCCTAGGCACCTTTTCTGCCTTTTCAGGCAGCGTTGCCCTTGGCATCATGATGTTGCCTATTATAGTGAGGTCAACCGAAGAGACCTTAAAACTCATCCCTGAGATGTTAAAAGAGGCATCTCTCTCTCTGGGTGTGCCTTACTACCGAACACTTCTCAAAGTAATTCTTCCCGCAGGGGCAAGCGGGATTGTAACCGGCATACTGCTGAGCGTAGCGAGGGTGGCGGGGGAAACAGCACCCCTGCTCTTTACTGCCTTTGGGAGTCCCTTTATGGATGTCAATATATTCAAGCCGGTAAATTCACTTCCCCTGGTAATCTTTAACTATGCCACTAGCCCCTATCCCTCATGGCATCAGTTCGCCTGGGGTGCTTCCCTGGTATTGGTAGGAATGGTATTAACGCTCAACTTCTCGGCAAAACTGGTGACCAAACGATGGAAAGTACAATTTTAACCATAGAAGATTTTTCTGCCTATTTCGGCACGAATCAAGTATTAAATAACGTCAATCTTTCTGTAGCACAGAAAAAGGTAACGGCCATTATGGGACCGTCGGGATGCGGGAAGACCACGCTCATCAGATGCATTAACCGTATGCACGAGCTGGTTCCTGCGGCGCAGGTGAGCGGACGCATACTACTCCACGACAAGAATCTCTACAGCATGAACCCTATCATTGTGAGAAGGAAGATAGGCATGGTGTTTCAGAAGCCTAACCCCTTTCCTACCATGAGCATCTATGATAATGTGATCGCGGGGTATAAGCTCAATGGCATCAGGATTGGTAAACGGGAGAGGGATGAAATTGTTGAGGAATCGCTCAAGCGGGCGGCACTCTGGGGCGAGGTGAAGGATACTCTCCACCGGAAAGGAACCTTTCTCTCTGGTGGGCAGCAGCAACGTCTCTGTATCGCCCGTGCACTCGCCATGCACCCTGAGATTCTCCTTCTTGATGAACCCACCTCTGCCCTGGACCCTAAAGCGACTGCCCATATAGAAGAGCTCATTGCTGAGCTTAAGAAACAGGTAACCATTATTATCGTTACCCACAATATTGCCCAGGCAGCACGCATCTCTGATTTTACTGCCTTCATCTATTTAGGAGAACTCGTTGAGTATGGAACGTCTGAAAAAATGTTTACCGTTCCCAGGGACAAGAGGACGGAAGAGTACCTCACCGGGAAATTTGGATAGGAGAAGAAGATGTTAGAGGAAAAGATCACTGAGCTTAAGCGAGAGCTTATAGGGTTTGCCACTTTGGTTGAACGCATGATTGAGAAGAGCGTAAAGGGGTTACATGAGAAAAAACGCGAGTCGCTGCTAGAGGTGATAGAGAGAGATGAGCCCAAAACCAATGCTCTGGAGATTGAGATGGATGCGCTGTGCACCTCCATGATTGCCCAATTTGAACCCAAGGCAAAGGATTTAAGGATAGCGCTGATGGTTGCCAAGATGAGCAGCGATTTAGAAAGGATGGGGGATCATGCGGTAAATATCGCCGAGAGTGCTTTATTTCTCACTGAGAAACCATTGGTAAAGCCTCTGGTTGACATACCCAAGATGGCAGAGGTAACCATTAAGATGCTCAAGGACAGTATCACCTCTTTCATTGAGGAAAACTCAAAACTTGCACAAGAGGTCTGTGAAAGGGATAATACCGTTGATGAACTGAAAGATAAGATTTTAAGTGAGCTCATCATCCTGATGAGCCAAGACCCTTCTACCATCGAGCGTTCTCTCCACCTGTTAAGGATTTCCGGTAACTTAGAACGTATCGCCGATTTATCAACCAATATCTGTGAAGATGTAATCTATATGACAGAAGGAAAGGTGATAAAACACCAAAGCAAAAATTGGTAGAGAATAAAAAACAGAGAGAGCTTACTTCCACCTTTTTTTCTCATTACACTTACCCCCTCGGTAGTGATCAGAGGCCCTCCGGGTGTTCTCAAATCATACCTGAATACTCTTAGACTAACTAATCATCATTGATTACCTTATACTTTTCTTATACGACATTCTGTGGTATAGACTATGGTAACTATCACCTCTTCCCTGATTACATTTTTTCCAGTGTTTTTTTAAGGGGCTAGGCATGACAGAAATAGCATTTTCAGATGAAGCTAAAGAAGTATTAGAAAAGTTTATCGCCAGTTTTCCCTTGGGTGTAAGGGCGTCATATAAAGACAAAATCATGAGAGGAGTTGAATATCAATTGCTTAAAAAAGGGCTTACAGTAGCTACCAAAGATGTTTTCTTTCAATCACTGGATGAAACCTTTCCGCGATCATTTGAACCACTCATTCTTATAATCACGTTGTTGAAAATGCTCTATTTGTGTTAAGGTTGTTTGGAGTAAACATCGTAGAGGTGGTTACAGGCTGTGGATTCTGGGAGGCATACTATACAAAGGGTATGGCAAAGTTGGATGCAGAGGGTATGATGCATGCCAGAGCAGCTGGTCGTGCTCTGGTGGTTAATGAGGAGAGATGAGTGGTGAAGGTGAGAAACTAATTGACCTCGTTTAAGAAAAGGGGGTAAAAGAGGAGTTGAGGATATTTAAGATGTTGAATGAAGTTGTGACGAGAGAGGAGAGGTGAGTCACACACAGTGAGTCGAAGGAATGTTGAGCTATGAAGGATGGTAAAGAAGTTTTACATGAAACCACCCCTGATACGCAAGATCCACCTGAAGAGGAGGCAAGAAAAAGATCTGAGGATGGTGAGACCGCGCTTAACTTTTTTAAGTCTCAACTCTGGGAAGCCAAGGGAAGACGGGCACTATACTATCTTATAAGCAAGAGGGGTTATACCGAGGAAGAAATCAAGGCCATGGAACTTGGCTTTGTACCATTTAAAAAGGTGCTGAAGAAAAATTTAGGAGACCTTTTCAAAAGCCTAGGACTCAATGTGAAGGGTTTTGGCGAAACCCATACCATAGTTATTCCTTGCAGGGATCCTGAGGGAAGGATTAAGGGATTTGTAGTGAGGAGGTTGGATAATGAAAGACCAAAATACATTTACAGTAAAGGAACAGAGTTTGATACCCTCTTTAACCTTCACCGGGCAAGAGGAGAGAAACATTGTATTGTGGTAGAAGGCTACTTTGATGCGCTCATCGCCACCCAGAGGGGAATACAGGGGGTGGTAGCAATAGGAGGTTCAAGGCTTACCGAGAAGAGGCTAGAAGACTCCATCAGGTATGGGGTTACAACCATTACCCTTATTCCAGATAATGACGAGAGAGGGTTGAAGGGTGCAGAGAGGTCATTGGAGCTCATCAGGGAGAAAGGATTAAGTGCATTTGTGCTTGAATTGCCGGATGGATTTAAAGACTTAGATGAGTTTATGAGGGGACAAGGGATCGAAGCGTTTGAGAAGTTAAGGAAGCAGGCCAAGAGCGGTAACACCTGGAAGCCAAAGAAACTACCCAGCATGCATAGTAATATTAAAGTTTCCGTAAGAAGTGCTGATAGTACACGTATCACACAGATATATTATATTAAGAAGGATAATGTGCACAGACCAAAGGAGAGTCATTCTTAGAGCATTAATTCACCAAAGGCATGCATTGGATGAAATGAGAGAGATGCTTCATAAAGAAGGGGGGGTGTACCACAATGGCGGTGACTCACCAGGTTCACTTCATAACAGATTGAGCAGCTACCGAGATGATCTAAAAACGGGAAACCTGCCACCAGGGGTCAGCGTTATCCCTATTTCTCCTTTTTCCTCGCCGCTGCCCGTTTACCTGCATCCAGCTCCATCTTACGGAGGCGAATGCTGTGTGGTGTAACTTCAATCAATTCATCTTCTGCGATGAATCCTATTGATTGATCGAGCGACAGGATACGTGGGGGGCGCAGTGTCACCGTCGTCTCAGCTGTTGAACTGCGCATGTTGGTGAGTTTTTTCTCGCGCGTGATATTAATCACTAGATCTTCAGTACGGTTGCGCTCACCGATAATCATACCGGCATACACGTCAGTACCGACCTCTACGAACAGCTCGCCACGGTCAACCATCCCGAGACTTGCGTAGGTGGTGGCTTTACCGGACCGATCTGCCAGTAACGTACCACTGACCCGTTGCGGGATCGGACCAAACCATTCGGCGTGACCGTCGAAAAGCGTATTCATGACGCCGGAACCCTTGGTATCGGTCAGTAGCTGGCTGCGAAAGCCGATCAGCCCCCTCGATGGAATAATGAACTCCATCGTGACCCGTCCGTGACCGTGGTTTTGCATAGTGGTCATCCTGCCCTTTCGCGTCGATAGCTTTTCGGTGACGACACCTACTTTATCTTCCGGGATGTCGAGGAATAACCGCTCCGTCGGCTCCATCAGGTTGCCGTTTTCTTCTCTGGTGATGACCTGCGGCTTGGAGACCATAAATTCGTAGCCCTCACGTCGCATGGTTTCTATGAGCACCGCCATTTGCAGTTCGCCACGACCGCGCACTTCGAATGCATCGGCGCGCGTGGTGTGCCTGACCTGCAGGGATACGTTACCGAGGATTTCTTTTTGCAGCCTTTCGTTTAGATGCCGGGAGGTGACATACTTTCCCTCCTTACCAGCAAAGGGACTGTTGTTCACGGAAAATATCATCGCTACCGTCGGCTCATCGACTTTGATACGCGGCAGCGGCAGCGGAGTATCCTCAGAGGATATGGTATCGCCGATCTTGACATTTTCAACGCCTGAAACCGCGATAATATCGCCAGCCTCAAGCTTCTCTACCGATGTTTTTCCTAATCCTTGAAAGGTGTAGCATGCTGAGAATTTGACACCACGAGTGATACCGTGCTCGCCACACAAACTATAGGTAGTGTTCATTTCGAGCACACCGTTACTTAATCTTCCGATTGAAACTTGTCCGACGTACGGGTCATAGTCGAGGTTAGTCACCAGAAATTGCGGTACGTGATCATCACTCGCCATGGGGCCTGGGATTTTTGAAAGAATCATTTCGAACAAGGGGCGGAGATTGGTGGAGCTATCCCCGATCTTAGCGTGGGCCACGCCTGCCTTCGCATTCGTATACAAGACCGGAAACTCGATTTGTTCCTCCCGGGCATCGAGATCGATAAACAGATCGTAGACTTCATTCACCACGGCTTCGATGCGTGCATCGCTGCGATCGATTTTGTTGATCACGAGAATGACGGGCAGGTTTTTCGCTAATGCCTTTTTCACTACGAAACGCGTTTGGGGCAATGGTCCTTCGCTGGCATCCACAAGCAACAGTGTGCCATCCACGAGATTCAGACTGCGCTCTACTTCTCCGCCGAAATCAGCATGACCGGGCGTGTCCACAATATTGATCTTCACGCCATTGTACCACACCGCAGTGTTTTTTGCGACGATGGTAATGCCACGTTCGCGTTCAAGATCCATCGAATCCATGACGCGCTCAGCAATCTCCTGGTTTTCTCGGAAGGTACCGCTCTGTTTCAACATTCCGTCAATGAGAGTGGTTTTCCCGTGGTCTACATGGGAGATAATGGCGATATTGCGAAAGGTTCCCTTTCTCATCATATCGTACCTATTAGAACATCAAGGAGTGCCATGATGAAGCTGAAGACGAAACGTGTGAAAGCATTAACAATAGAGAGTGAGCATTTTTCGATGGTACACCATACGCTTGGTGTCTTTGATGACAGTAGTGAGGATTTCTCTAGCTTCTTTTGCTTCTTAAGGTTTTGTTTTCTAACGATGGTAACCAAGGAATTGGTCTGTTCTAATCTCAGAGGAAACAGGCACTGCTACTAATTGAGCAATGTGTTCCGGGGGGAACCCAGCAAAGGACGGTACTTTGGTTTTCGGCGTACACGTGGTGTGGACTTTGCAGCTCTGGTGGCATTGTCCCGCTGCACTCCATGCCACCTGTGACCTGATTGCCATTTACTCACCGGTGAGGTGCTCTCAAACCCTTCCATGACACAGTACTTGAGCTTGTTTCCCAGGATCCGGGTTATGGAATATGCAGGACCCTTGTCCTTAACGGTTACAAAGGTAAATGCGTCTCCGGTTTTGCAGGCACGGCCTGTGCGGCCTATGCGATGCGTATATGCATCTACAGATTCAGGCATGTCGTAATTAATCACATGCGAAACCCCACGCACATCGATCCCACGGGCAGCAACATCGGTTGCAACCAGAATTTTATACCTGCCCCTGCGAAAACCATCTAGCGCGTGCTGACGTTTGTTCTGAGACATGTTGCCATGCAGCGCGATCGCGTCATATCCTGATTTCTCAAGCTGATGTCCGACACTCTTAGCACGCAGCTTCGTGCGCATAAACACAAGAACCGGTCCTGTGTGAGTAGTGTCGAGAATCTTCTTCAGCAGCGCGGTTTTGAGATGCATTTCTACGGGATAGAATGTGTGCGAGACCGTATCTGCCGGAGCGATATGACCGATTTGAACTCTGACGGGTTCCTGCAGGATTTCGTGTGCAAGGAACCTGACATCGTCAGGCATAGTGGCAGCGAATAAAAGCGTCTGGCGGCCTGCAGGCAGATGCTTCATTATCTTTCTGATATCCGGCAAAAAGCCCATGTCAAACATCTGGTCGGCTTCATCTAAAACCAGCACCTCGATATTTGATAAATTGATTGTCCTTCGATTGATATGATCCAGCAGACGACCGGGACAGGCCGAGACGATATCAACACCTCTGCGCAATGTACTAATCTGTGGCTGTATGCTCACGCCGCCATAGATGCTTGCACTGCAGAGCGCTGTCTTCTGTCCCAGAAGGCCGATAGCTTTATGAGTTTGTTCGGTCAACTCACGTGTAGGTGCTATTATCAGGGCACGAACACTTCCACGGGGACCCTGTATGAGGCGCTGCAAAATCGGCAGCACAAATGCCGCGGTTTTGCCTGTTCCCGTCTGGGCAAGGCCCATGACATCCCTGCCTTCCAGGATGGGTGGTATTGATTGCAACTGGATCGGGGTTGGCGCGGTGTAACCAAGTGCCTGCACACCGGCAGTAATTTTTGAATGTAAATTAAATTTTTCGAAATTCATGATACGTCCTTCTTGTGTGTAGTATAGTTATCCTGACATCATTGTGGACATTGTGTTCCACAAGTACATTCCTGATGTGCTCTATAGTTGACTAACTGTTTTGCATATGCTCTCCTTATTCCTGCGTGTGATTGCCTCACGGGCGATAAAAAAAAATCCACGGAATTTAATAAAAATCCCATGGGTTTCTTATTTAAAACTTACTGGATTTTAGATTAAAGTTTAAATTTTAACTCACTGCTAACTTACAATGTATGCTAAATATACATGAAAATTATCTCTATGTCAATTTATATTTCAAAAAAAATACGGGGACACATAAAAAGTGAAGTTTTTGCTTTTCAAACTACTCAAGGATCTGCCTTCCGGTGGTAAACATATTCCATACCATAGCCCCGAAAATCAGAATCCCCGCTGCAATATAGAAGATTAAGTCCCAGCGACCGCTCAGCGAAACTATGAGACCTACCACAAGAGGAACAATGATGCCGGCAATATTTCCAGCAGTGGTCTGCATACCCATAATGATTCCCGCATAGCGAGGTCCGATATCCATTGCATTCGGTCCGGTGGTGCTTCCTGTTATGGACAACATGCCCAGTGCCAGTGTGACCAGAGCGAGCACGAGTACTTTTGTCTCAGCCTGAGCTAATAAAATCAGAAATGCGCTCGCACTCAAGAGACTGATAGTATGAAATACCTTCCGAATGCGGGTGATATTACCTGTCCGCTTAATCCAGTAATCAGCAAGCCAGCCTGATCCATTGCTGCCAATAACCATCGCAAGGTAGGGAAGCGTCGCATAGATGCCCATCTCCTTAATGGAAAATCCATGAGCTTTGACTAGGTAGGTGGGGAGCCAGGTGAGAAACATGAAGAATCCCCAGCTCACGCAAAAATGGTTGATGACTAATGACCACACCTGAACTTTAGAGAGTAGTGTCTTCCAGGGTATCGTGTGCAAAGGTGAGAGTACTGGTCTATACGCTTTGATGTAGGCAAGCTCTGGTGGGTGTATGGTGTGGTGTTCCTCAGGGCTGTTTGCTGCAAGCACCATCCAGAATAGACACCAGATAAAACCCACAACGCCAAATATGAAAAATACCCATTGCCACCCCCAATAGGTCATGATCCAGGTGGCTAGGGGAAATGCCACAATGTTTCCAACTGAAATGCCGGAGAGGGTAAAGCCCATCACCCTGGATCGCTCGTGGGTGGGAATCCACCGTGAGGTAAGACTCTGGATAGAGGGAAAATTAACGCCCTCGCCTAGTCCCATGAGTGCCCGTACCATGGCCATCTGTGAAACGGTTCTGGCCATAGGAGTTAGCATAGTAAAAAGTGACCACCAGAGTACCCCGATACCAAGTACCTTTTTCCCTCCGAAGCGATCAGCTAGCCATCCCCCAGGAATCTGAAGCAGTGTATATCCCCAAAAAAAGGATGAAAGGATAACCCCCAAGAAGGCTTCATCCCACCCGAGGTCCTTCATAATCACCGGTGCGGTTACCGCGATATTGAACCTGTCCATATAACAAATGAGATTACTGGTAAAAAAAAGGATCACCAGATTTAATCGCTTTGGCCATCCCTCACCTCTTTTCCTTACCAATGATTCTCCTACGCTATGGTTATTCATTCTCAAACACACGGTCGCTATACCTATCTGTCTTCAGATAGTAAGCGCTCTCTATCAGACATGCTGAGGCCAGTCAAGAAAAAAAAGGTATCGTATTAATTGAAAATCAAGGGATAAAGTGCTACAAGGGGTAAGTGGTTATGGTGTGCAGTTACTAATGGTTTCTAGGAGGCTGTCGGAAAACGTCCATCTGCTGTGTTGCACTCATCCTTCGTCAT
>CAYYOQ010000060.1:0-10281 GCA_964473235.1 uncultured Thermodesulfobacteriota bacterium
ACGTCGCTTCGCTCCTCGCAATGACACCTGTCAGGACTTTTTACGACGCTATCAACCTTGGGTGTCTTTCATTTACTTGTGGTAAACATCTCCTCCACTTTCTTAATCAATGTAGCATTTTCCTCCTCAGACAAACTCAGGTTTCTCTCAAGTTTATTAATGGACTCATCAATCTCTGGGTAATGAACCCTTGCGTGAGCAATCTTCTCATTCTGATTCCTAATCTCTTCGTCGAGATCCCTTAAATCTATCCCCAACGCAAAACGCTGGTTAAAAAACTCTAGCACCACCTTTTGCGCGTGGGCATCACCAACGGTAAGTAAATAAAAGGGTATGCCTACCCATAAATTCACCCCGGCCATATTCTTCCTGTGGGCTACCCATAAGAGACAAGAATTGAGGGTCGGTCTCTGACTAGAGGGGGTTTGATAGTCTATCTCTCTCTCAAGACAGTAGGTACTCAACCTCTTCTTCATTTCTAATGAACTAAAAACCGCAAACAGCGTGCGCGGAAGGGTATGCGCCACCACGCTGCCCATCCCCCCTATGGTGTAGAGCTCTTTTACCTTGCCGTGTGCTTCAGCGCCTTCAATAATTGAATTGAGAAACCTATACCATTCGCGCTGAGGTGGATCACCTTTAAAGATACGCAGATTAAAATTTCTGCAGGTATAAAATCTACACTCGGGAAACTGAATGACATTATTTTCTACCGCAGCTCCCGAAAAAGAAAAAAACCTGTGCAGTTCCATCTTCGACAATTCCTGCCCCGTAAGTTTTTTATTCAAGTAATCAATAACTCGTGCTCCCAATTTACCCGAATCCTGATTCCAGCCTACTACCAGGGATGAGCCTTGAGACGTGAGCTCTGAAGAATACTCTTCACGCACCTTTCTCGCCTCCTCTCTTCAGGTGTTGGTCAATATCCTCAAAGAGCTTCCCTATCTTCTCCATGAACTCCTTCTCCCCCTTCTCAGCTGCTGATCCAGATTCCTGAGGTATTGTGTAACCTTCTTCCTTAAATTTATCCAGGTGTTCTCTTAGCTCTGGAGGCACCTGTCTATACAAGCCCTCGATATGCTCATCAACTTTGTGGACGTACTCATCAAACGCACTCAAATCAACAGTAATCTTAAGTATCTTAATTAAAAACTCCAGCACTGATTTCGAAGCCTTCGGATATGAGATGGGAAAATGGGCAATATACACGGGGATCTCTCCCATCACACATATCCCCTCTAGTCCTCTCTCCCTCGCCACCCCCAGCAAGAGACCATTTAAGCCACTAATATAACCTTCGTTCATTAACGCAGTATGCTCATAAGTAACTACCTCAGCTATCAGCCTCTCATCATTGGGTACGGCCCAGACCTTTGGCTTCATGGTATGGTGGATTGAGGCAACTGCTGCTCCTGAGGTATAAACTCTCCGGCAGTTGAATTTTTCCCCCACATCTAAAACAAGATTGGCTAGTTGATACGCTTTCCCCCCTTCCGCATAATCCGCTCCTTTCTCGGTGGCTTGCTCTTCTCCGATGAAAAATATCAGATCCCTCTTACCAAAACGTTTACCATAGAATTTATTGCGAGGAAATTCTAACTCTTCTAACACGTCCGCCTTGATGGAAACCCGAGAAGGGTAGAAGAAATCCCAGGGCTCTATTTCTCCAAATTCTTCAGCCCCCACCAGTTCCCTTAAGGTATCAACGGCCATTATGCCGATGTTTCCGATTCCGGGCCACCCTACTATCATATCAGGTTTTTCAAGTTGTAGTTCCCTATAAAGCTTTATCCCCATTGCGCTTCCATCCTTTAATTCGCAAATAGTATGAGTTACGTTCTGACAACATTAAAACCTAAGGCACCTCTCTCGTGAGGTGAGGCAACCTGCCTTCTTAGAGGAGAGTGGTTCATCACTACCAATGTAGTAGCAGGTTTAAACCTCGGTGCTCCTATGTTTCTTTGACCGTCAACGCTTGATTGAGAATCCCCTCTGGAAAGCTTAAGTACCGTGCCCTCTCGGTTTCTATCTTTATAATTTTCATTTCAGGTCTCACGGTGAGGCCTAATTTCTTTAAATCCTCCCTCTCCTCAACATTGATAATCCTTCTTGCTTCACAATACCTCTCTCTATTCTCAGGATCTATGATTTCAGCCCTTCCCCAGACTTGAAGCCCCTTCACTGACTGAAAGCCAGAATAGTCTCCATAGAGGCTTACTGAAACATGAGGGTTCTTCATAATGTTTTTCACTTTCATGCCCCCCTCGGTGAGTACATAGATGGTGAGCCCTTTACTTCGATAGCGAACAGGGGTGGAGCGGGGAATGTTATCCGAGCAGGTTGCGAGTGTACAGATCTTGTGTTCCTCTAAAAACTTTATAATCCTTTTCTTTAGGTCATCGTGGGTTAATTTTTTTCTTGTCACCTTGAGGTATTTGATAAAATCTTCTTCAAGCTTTGTATCATACTCCCTTTCTGCATCCGCGCTTGTTTCTTTGCTCTTCATTTTTTTAATCTCCTTCTAAAAAAGGTATCTTTAAATACGCCAGCCTATGAAGTGGGGAGACACCAAGACCGCCGGCGAGAGAGGTTATGGCGTGACTACTTTGAGGGCGCCAGGAACAATTTCCAGAGAGACCGGGGTTTCACAGAAAATTTCCCCATCGCCAAGCAGTGGGAACCATCTCTTAGATTTATGGTTCCCCGCGGTGGGATTTAGAATTACCTGTGTATTCAAGGCATGAGCCATGCTGCCCTCACTCCTTGATAAACGTCTCTATCCGTTCGGTCAGGCAATAAGGTGTCTCCTGTACCTGCCCATTTACTATCAGGCGCTTATTCTCTATGCGCACCTTTCCCTCTGAAAAGATTTTTAAGGTGTGGACAATGAGCGGGAGCTCTCTCGCCACACCTCTTTTCCTAATCTCCCTAAAGAGCTCATTGTCTTCACCCTCTTCCTTTATAATGTGGGCTAAACTTTTAGTGCGAAGTTTTCGCTCATGCCTCTCCCACAGAGGGGTTATGGCACCGTCCCTTAGGGGAAAGGTACAGAAGGTAACGCGGGGCCCCCTGTCTAAATCCTTGGTAGCAAGGTGAATCATCACTCCACTCTGGGTAGCCTTCGCCTCGATAAGTTTCCAGATAACCTCCTGCCAAGTCCCCGCCGGCCCGTCTGGCGCTGCGGGGTGGAGGTTGATGAGGTCATGCTTTTCACACATCTCTTCTCCTGCTATTAGCATATACCCGGCAAGCATAATGAGGTCAGAGTGATACTGATTCAACCGGGCCATCACCTCCCTATCGTACGCTATCCTCCATTGCTTCATGAGAGTCGGATTTTCCTTGCCCTGTTTCCTCATCTCTGGTTTAAACTTACGGGAGGAAAAAGAGATGAGATTAAGAGCGTACTCCTCTACCATTTTAAGGTAGAGGTTACTCCCTTCGGCTTCTCCCTCCTCGCGGCTACAAAAGACAAAAGAGATTTGTGCCGGTATAGTACCATTTTCAATGTTGTCCATGACTGTCTTAAGGAGGTTTCGGGAGCCAGGGCCACGACCCGTTGAAAACCATCCTATTTTATACGCCATTAGCTGTTACCTCTTGCTACCGTAGAGACAAAAAGGCTTATAAGGAGAGGTTTGCTGCGTCGCTTTTTATCCTATCTACAATTTTGGGCAGAACTTCCCCTGACTTTCCTTTGATGAGATAGTCGCTGGTATGTGCGGTGAGCTCTGTAGGCTCTGTGTTTATTTCTACAATGGTTGCCCCAGAAGATTTGGCAATCGCTGGCATGCTCGCTGCAGGCTGTACCACCGCAGATGTGCCAACCACCAGCATCACCTTGCAGGATTTGGCTTCTTTGTGAGAGAGGGTAAGCGCTTCATAGGGTATGGCTTCGCCGAAGAAGACGACATCAGGTCTGTAGGCTCCCTTACACTCGCAGCGAGGGGGGATCGTTTCTAAAGATATCTCGGTGCACTTGAGTCGTTTCCCACACTGCATACATACCACCCATCGGTGATTGCCGTGAAACTCAATGATGTTTTTATTGCCTGCCTCGTGATGGAGGCCATCGACATTCTGGGTGATGATAGAGCTTAAATAGCCCATGCGCTCTAATTCAGCAAGGCTTAGATGCCCAGGGTTGGGTTTTGCTTTGACAATTTCCTTCTGCATTTCGCTCAATAAAATCCAAGCTTTACCAGGATTGTTTCTCATGACATCAATATATGCATACTCTTCAGGATCATACTTCTCCCACAATCCACCCTTCCCTCGGAAGGGAGCAATCCCGCTCTCTACAGACATCCCTGCCCCTGTTAAAGCCACCACCTTTTTGGCCCTTACAATATCCCGTGCTGCCCTGGTAATAAGTTCCTCACTCATCGTACTCTCCTTTGTGTAGTATGGCGAAGCGTCTCTTCATCCAAAAATTTATAATCCCTCAAGGTCTTCTTCTTCGCCTCATATTTTCCATCTATTCTGTAGTAGAAGAAATTTTCAATATAGTATTCGATATCCCCATACATTGCCTTCCAGCTTTTTAGATTACCACTCTCGCTTGCCACTACATATTCATCCACTATCGCCTGGTTCTCTTTGAGCAGGCGGAGGCGTATCTCGTAATCCAATTTTTCATATTTTTCAGAGACATAATTAACCTTGCTCTGTTTCTTCCTGAGCTTTTTAAGGTCATCTAAAATGGTCTTGTAAAGTTTAGACCTTACTTGCTTATTTACCTCTGCAGTATGGCCCGAGGGATCTTGGGAGACAATTAATCTTTTATAGAGATTATCAATGTGTTTCATGTCTTTCTAAGCCTTTTTTTAAATCTATATCATTGTCTCGCCATTTTCAACTTAAAAATAGTCTAATTATTGCTATCTTATCTGGATTGCCCCTATGGGAAATTTTTAAATTGACAAAATTTAATATTCATGTTTTTATAAGAAGTTTATTAAACTTAAAAAGGGGGTTTTTTTGAAAAGAACGTACCAACCTAGTAATGTAAAGAGGAAAAGAACTCACGGATTCTTATCCAGAATGAGCTCTGTGGGAGGAAGGGCCGTTTTAAGCAGGAGGAGGCAGAAGGGGAGAAAAAGACTCGCTGCATAAATACTATGTGGTCCCATTCGCCATCCTCACGCAGAAAAAAACGGGAATGTAGTTATTTATGAAACATTTTTCCCTTGGCAAGGAAGAAAGGCTACTAAGCCCCCTAGAATTTAGGCGGGCGATGCGTGAAGGGGAAAGCAGCACTACAGAACATTTCAAAATTTTTATCCTTGCTACTCAGGGTGAAAAGCGGCGGCTGGGGATAACTACCAGCAGGAAAGTGGGAACTGCGGTGAGGAGAAACCGAGTCAAACGCCTTATCCGGGAATTTTTCAGGCTCAACAAGATGAAGCTACCACCCTCATCAGATATTCTGTTCATTGCAAAACCAGGAGCAGGGTTGTTAAACTACGCAAAACTCTACGAGGAATTAAAAATTATCTTTTAGGCCTGATGAGCTAAACTATGCATAGCACTTACGGAAGTGTTCTCAATGGTAAGAACGCTGGCTATTTATGCCATTCGACTGTATCAGAAATTCCTTTCTCCTCTCACTATTTCCTCTTGTAGATTTACCCCTTCCTGTTCCTCTTATGCATTAGAAGCCTTTGAGTTCCACGGGTTTCTTAAAGGATTGTGGTTAACTATGGGGAGAGTTTTCAAATGTCACCCCTTTCATCAGGGCGGATATGATCCCGTCCCTAGAAAAATCGTCTTTCTATGGAAAAGAGACTCCTAACTGCGATTATACTATCCGTGGCTGTTATTCTTGTCTGGCAAGTTCTCTTTCCTCCGCCAAAACCAAAGCGGGTTGAAAAGAGCACTCCTTTAGCAGAAGAAAAGGGAATAACCTCCGTGGAAAAATCAACCCCTCTTAAAGCAAGCGAAGAAGGTGTTGAACCACCCTCTCCTCCGGAACCTGGGCGCGCAGCGCCTTCCCCAGAAAAAGAAACTGCGGTGAGTACCGATCTCTATACGGCCACTTTCTCCTCAAGGGGCGCGAGACTACATAGCCTCAAGCTTGCTCGCTACCGCGACATGGTTGACCTGCCACAGATCTGTTTCGTCTTTCCCTTCAGCCTCATCTATGAAAAAGAGCAGTTTCACCACAACAATGAATTTAAAGAACTTCTAAGCATTCAAGGTATACATAATTACCCGCTTCACACCGATTTTAAAGGACCAAAGCTCGGATATAGTGCTGACGCACCATACACCGCCAGTGTGAGCTCCCTAAAATTAGATACCTCCACTCCCCAGGGAGAGTTAGTTTTCTCGTGGACATCTAAAGAGGGTGTTGGTTTTATTAAAAAATTCACCATGTCCAATGACACCTACTTTATCGATTACAATTTCACTGTGGTAAACAATTCCACAACACCCCTTGAGGGGAACCCTTTGGTTGAGTGGGACATGGTTGCTCCGCAAGTGGATAAAGGCAACGGCGGAGGCTTTTTCGGTGGAGGGGGGGGTGATACCCTTAACGCTATCTGGCTTGCTAGTGATGAGGTAAAAAGGGAAGAGCTAAAGAATATTCAAGAAAGCAAGTCTTTCTCGGGAGAGATCAAATGGGCGGGCTTTGAGGAAAAATACTTTATCTCCTCATTAATCCCTCTCAAACCACAAGACCTTACCTTGAAGCTCTACCGTCAGGATAATGCAGTGGGCTATCAGCTTGTTTCTCCTGTAACCACCATCCCCCCGCAGGCTCAACAATCCATTTCCTACGCCCTCTACCTCGGCCCCAAGGACATGGGTTACCTTGAAAAAGGAAAGGGAGAGCTGGGAAGGGTACTAAACTTTGGAAAGTATCTCGATCCCTTTGCCAAACCAATGCTATTCATTTTAAAGCTATTCTATAAACTAATTCCTAACTATGGGATAGCTATCATCATCCTCTCCGTTGGTATTAAAGCTATCTTCTGGCCGCTTACCCACAAAAGCCAGAAGTCGATGAAGGAAATGCAAAAGATACAGCCCAAGCTGGCTGAAATCAAAGAAAAATATAAAAATAATAAAGAGGAACAACAGCGTAAAACCCTAGAGATCTACCGAACCCACAAGGTTAACCCCCTCGGGGGCTGCCTTCCTATCCTTATCCAACTTCCTGTCTTCTTTGCCCTGTATCGGGTCTTGCTCAATTCTATTGAGCTGCGGCATGCCCCTTTCATCTCCTTCTGGATAAATGATCTCTCGTCAAAAGACTATAGCTACATCTCACCAATCCTGATGGGGGCCTCCATGTTTATACAGCAAAAGATGACCCCCACTACTGCTGACCCTGTTCAGGCGAAGATGATGCTGCTCATGCCGATTGTCTTCACCTTCATGTTTTTAAGTTTCCCCTCTGGCCTAGTCATCTACTGGCTTATCACCAATGTGCTCTCAATCGTGCAACAATACTATATCAACAAACACTCTTTATAATTTTCTGGGAGGTACGCTATGTCATCAATTGAAGTTGAAGCCAAAACAAAGGAGGACGCCATTAACAAAGCGTGCGAACAGCTCAACCGCACTCAAGATCAATTAGAGATAGAGGTTATCTCTGATGACCCTGGCAAGATGTTTGGGATCCTTGCAAGCAAAAAAGTCCGCATTAAAGCCACCCTCAAAGAAACAGGAATCGATGATGATGCCCAGAGAGCAAAAGAGGTGTTGGAAAACATTCTCGAAAGATTCGGGGCAGAAGTCCTGGTAGAATCGAGCGAAGATGAAGAGGGTGTTGTTCTCACCATCAAGGGAGATGGGAGTGGTATTTTCATCGGGCGGAAAGGGCAGACCCTCGATGCCTTTCAGTACTTGGTCAATAAAATTGTCCACCGAACCCCTAACGATAAAAAACGGATTGTTGTTGATACCGAAGGGTATCGTCAGAGGAGAAGGGAAGGGCTGATTGAGCTGGCTAAAAACTTAGGTGAAAAGGCAAAAAGCAAAGATACCTCGGTAAGCACAGGTCCCCTTAACCCTTTTGAGCGAAGAATCATTCACCTCGCACTTCAAAATGATGCCTCCCTTACCACCAAAAGCAATGGCGAGGGTGCGTATAGGAGGGTTGTGATATCCCCCAACAAACAGGCTACCTCCTCCTAGCCACCACCGCAGTATGGATATAAGAGATGACACCATAGCTGCCATCGCCACCCCTATGGGCATGGGGGGTATAGGGATCATCAAAATTAGTGGGCCACACGCCCTTACCATCGCCGCTCAAATCTTCCGCCCCCGCAATGCCTCTCTACCCCTTAAGAGTCACCGGCTTTACTACGGCGAGGTGGTTGATCCCCAGGGGGGTCATCTCCTTGATGAAGCCCTTCTCTCTTTCATGGCCAAACCTCGCAGCTATACCCGCGAGGATGTGGTGGAAATAAACTGCCATGGCGGGTGTGTGGTATTAAAAGAAATCCTTTCGCTTATAGTAAAAGCGGGGGCCCGGCTGGCAGAGCCCGGAGAATTTACCAAGAGGGCATTTCTCAACGGTCGTATCGACTTAACCCAAGCAGAGGCAGTAATCAGCCTCATTGAATCAAAAACTTCTCTAAGTTTAAAGTATGCCTCATGCCAGTTAAAGGGATCGCTCTCGCGGGAACTCCACGAGCTTAAAGGGGGGCTTATCACTATGCTCTCAACGCTTGAGGCCTCCATAGACTTTCCTGAGGAAGACCTTGAATTTGAATCTGCCCCCCAACTTATCGCTACCCTCGACCATCTCCTTCTAAGGATTGAGAGATTGCTCACTACCTACACCGAGGGGAGGTGGTATCGAGAAGGTGTTTCTACCATCATTGCAGGAAAGCCCAACGTGGGAAAGTCATCTCTCTTTAATGCCCTTCTGGGGGAGGAGAGAACCATTGTAACTCCCGTGCCAGGCACCACCCGCGACTTTGTCGAGGAGGCTATCTCTATTAAGGGTATCCCCCTTAAAATCATTGACACTGCGGGCCTAAGAACTCCCGTGGATAGCGTGGAGGCAGCGGGGGTAAGGATAACCAAAGACAAGCTGGATCACGCAGATCTTATCGTCCTAGTAATTGACACTAGCCTCCCCCTTGGTGCAGAAGATAAAGCGTTGCTCTCGTCCCTTAAGGGGAAAAGGGTGGTGGTGGCGTGCAATAAGGTAGACTTGCCAAGGAAGGTTTCGATCGATACCCTAAAGAAGTGGTTTCCCTTGCCTCACCTAGTTTTTGTCTCCGCTCTTTTTAAAACCGGGCTTGATGAGTTAAAAGAAGTGGTGTTTTCCTTGCTCACCGCTCATGAGCATCTTCCCCCTTCTTCTCCCCTCATCTTTAATCTTCGTCACAAGCTCGCCCTAGAAAAAACCTTATCGTTACTTACGTCGGCGAGGGAAGGTGTAGAGAAAAAGACACCCCCTGAATTTACCGTCTCGGATCTTCAGGGTGCTTTGCACAGCTTAGGGGACATTACCGGCCACACCACTACCGAAGAGATATTGGATCAGGTCTTTAGCAGGTTCTGTATCGGAAAGTAGCGTTTAGATCTCCTTGATCATTGCAATTTCATCACAGTCCGGAAACTTGACGCATCTTAAACAGTCTGACCAGACCTTGTGGGGGAGGCTTGATTTTTCTACTGCCCGGAAACCCCTCTTCTCAAAAAAGTCCGTTTTATAAGTTAAGACAAAAACTCGCCTTATGCCCAGCGCTTTGGCATCGGCAAGACAGATATCAACCAGTGCTTTTCCCACCCCCCTTTTAGTATACTTTTCATCTACCGCGAGTGACCGTATCTCCGCGAGGTCTTCCCAGCTCACATGAACCGCACAGGTACCCACAATAGGTCCTTGCTCTCCGTAGCAGTAGACGCTAAAATCCCTTAGGTTCTCATAGAGCTCCATGAGCGGGCGGGGGAGAATCTCTCCCCTCTCCGAAAAGGTGCTCAAGAGCTGATAAATCGTCTTCACGTCTGAAACCCTTGCTTTCCTAATCATGACAACTCCCGTGTGCTCCCCCGGGCGCCCTTGAGCATCTCCCGCGCATGTTCTCGTGTCTTAGGGGTGATGCGCATCCCTCCCAACATCCGGGCTATTTCTTCTTCTCGCTCCTCTGGCAAATCGAGCTTCTTCACATATGCTAGGGTTCTTCCGCTTCGCACCTCTTTGTACACACTGTGGTGGAGATCGGCAAAAGAAGCTATTTGTGGAAGGTGGGTGATGCAAAGTGTTTGCTGCTCGCGAGCGATCTCTTGTAGCTTCCTCCCCACCACCTC
>CAYYOQ010000061.1:0-10243 GCA_964473235.1 uncultured Thermodesulfobacteriota bacterium
AGGCACGTAGCTCAGGGGGAGAGCGCTACCTTGACGCGGTAGAAGTCGGCGGTTCGAAACCGCCCGTGCCTACCACCCTTTATGTTTCTCATAGTGGTTTATGGTTCAACAGTTTGGTTTTTCAACACAAAAGGCATCATAAAGAACTCTTTTTGTGGTGCCTTTTCTCTCTTTTATAAGAGGCACACTACAACCTTTTAAAAGCAATGTCACCACAAGAACTGGTCAAAGCTACTTTTGCTGATGGGTACTCAGTAACCTACCTGAAGGGAACCCCGCTTGCACAAATTATTGAAGACAAGGGGAATTCCCTAAAGCCTCCTATTGCGGTTAAAGTCAATGGGAACGCGCAGGATCTCAGTGCACCTCTGCTGGAAAACGCCCAGCTTGATCCCATCAGTGTTGAATCAACAGAAGGTCAGGAGATACTACGGCACACCACCTCCCACATCATGGCTCAAGCAGTTCAGGAACTCTACCCGGGAGTCAAGATAAGCATTGGGCCTTCCATTGAGAAAGGCTTTTACTATGATTTTGATTATGAGAGGGCTTTCACACCAGAGGACTTAGACAAAATTGAAGCTCGCATGAGGGACATTATCTCTCAAGATATTCCTATCCAACGGAAAGTCCTCTCCAAAAAAGAAGCCCTTACCTTTTATCAGCAGCGAGGCGAAGTGTATAAAGTAGAGTTGCTCAATGAAATTCCTGATGAGCATGTTACCGTATACTCCCAGGGTACCTTCACTGACCTTTGTCGGGGTCCCCACCTCTCCTCTACTGGCAGGGTAAAGGCTTTTAAGTTAACCAGCGTCGCGGGAGCGTACTGGAGAGGAGACGAACATAACAAAATGCTCCAGCGAATCTACGGCACCGCCTTTGCTAATCCAGAAAAACTCAGCCAGTACTTACACCACCTGGAAGAAGTTAAGAAGAGAGACCACCGAAGGCTTGGTAAAGAGCTTGAACTCTTTAGCATCAACGAAGAGGTGGGTGCAGGACTTATCATCTACCATCCTAAGGGGGCACTGTTAAGAAGGCTCCTCGAGGACTTTGAGGTACGAGAGCACCTCAGGAGAGGATATCAATTGGTAAAAGGTCCTCAAATTCTGAAAGTAGACTTGTGGAAAAAATCAGGTCACTTAGAAAACTATCGAGAGTATATGTATTTCACAGAAGTTGAGGGACAAAAGTACGGGCTTAAGCCGATGAACTGTCTCGCCCATATGATTATCTATCAATCTACCATTCGAAGCTATCGAGATCTCCCCCTACGGTACTTTGAGTTGGGCACCGTACACCGTCATGAGCGGGCTGGGGTACTTCACGGTCTCTCCCGAGTGAGAGAGTTTACTCAGGATGATGCCCACATCTTCTGTGCCCCGGGACAACTAGACCAGGAAATCAAGGGCATCATCGATTTTGTTGCCACGGTAATGAAGATTTTTGAGTTTGAGTTTGAAATGGAACTGAGTACCCGTCCTCCCAAATCCATCGGTACCGACCAAGACTGGGAAAGGGCAACCTCAAGCCTTCGAAGGGTTCTCGACAACAATAACTTCTCTTATCAGATCAATGAAGGTGAGGGGGCATTCTACGGTCCCAAGATAGATATTACCCTCAAAGACGTACTCGACAGAAAATGGCAGTGTGCTACTATCCAGTGCGACTTCTCTCTGCCGGAGAGATTCGATTTAACCTATAGTGGGAAAGATGGAGAGAAACATCGGCCGGTGATGCTCCATCGGGTAATACTGGGTTCGCTCGAAAGATTTATGGGGGTACTCATAGAACACTACGCAGGTGCCTTTCCCACCTGGCTTGCACCGGTCCAAGCCACCATCCTCACCATCAATGATACCCACATACCCTTTGCTGAAGAAGTGTTCGCTCAGCTTACCTCCCAGGTCATTAGGGTGGAAAAAGATTTCAGGAATGAGAGCTTAAAATTGAAAATCAGAGATGCCCAGCTGCAGAAAATCCCCTATATGCTGGTAATTGGCGATAAGGAAGTGCACACTGCGGGGGTATCTCCCCGACACCGCAGCGGCAAAGACCTGCAGTTGATGCCTCTTAAGGAATTTATCACTTTCATTACCCAGGAAGCTCAACATCCACATTTACGCACATGACTCACTGAGGTGATGAGCACTACCATAAAAAAATGTAGTAACCAATAAGGAGGTGAAGGCTATAGCAAAAGAGCTACGAATCAATCAGAAGATCACCAATGAACAAGTGAGGGTAATAAACCTTGAGGGACAACAGATAGGGATCGTCCCTCTGTCTGAGGCACTGAGAATGGCACGTGAGGAAGGTTATGACTTGGTAGAGGTATCACCAAACGCCAGCCCCCCGGTGTGCCGGATTATGGACTATGGGAAAGTTAAATACCAGCAGAGTAAAAAATCCCATCCGTCAAAAAAGAAGCACATTCACAGTGTCACCCGTATCAAGGAAATTAAATTACGACCTCATACAGAGGAGCACGACCTTCAATTCAAGATGCGTAACATCAAAAAGTTCCTCAGTCACGGAGATAAAGCCAAAATATCGCTAATCTTTCGAGGGAGGGAAATTGCTCATCCCGAGCTGGGGGAAGCAATATTAAAGAGGGTTATTGAGGAAATACAGGATAGTGGTGTTGTTGAACAACCTCCCAAGCTTGAGGGGAGAAACATGACCATGCTGCTTGCCCCCAAAAGCTGAACGGTCATTCCCCCTGGTGATCCTTCTACTAACGAAGAAGATAATGCATGCTACTACACAACGCTGAGTGAGAAAGGTAAAGTTATGCCTAAAATCAAAACAAACAGAGGTGCTGCGAAACGATTTGCGTTAACCAAAAAGGGAAAGATTAAGAGGAAAAAGGCTTACGCAAGTCATCTTTTAACCAACAAGACAGCAAAGAGAAAACGATTCCTTCGGAAAGGTGGATTGATCGATACGGTTGATGCGAAAGGTATCCGAAGGTTACTTCCTAATCTTTAAAATGATACATTATTAAGAAAGGATTGCGACACTATGCCGAGAGTCAAAAGAGGAGTAAGCGCGCGAAAGAGGAGAAAAAAGGTCTTGGAACTGGCAAAAGGCTATCAAGGAGCCCGCAGTAAGCTCTATCGCAGTGCCAGAGAAACAGTTGAGAGGGCTCTCAACTACGCCTATCGAGATAGACGGGTGAGGAAAAGAGATTTCCGCAGCTTGTGGATCAGTAGAATTAATGCGGCCGCGAGACTTAATGAGCTCACCTATAGTCAATTCATCAAAGGTCTCAAGAAAGCCCAAATCCTCATTGACAGAAAACTACTGGCTGAGCTCGCCGTGTCAGAGCCCCACGTATTTTCTAAGATTGCTACCGTAGCCAAAGAAAATATATAAGTTTCTCTCCTGCGACCCATTACACGCTTATGAAGGAAGAGCTCGAGCACCTATCTGCTGAAGCTGAACGCGCCTTAGCAGCAGCACAAGATAAAGAGCAACTGTTGAGGATCAGAACCCAGTTCTTGGGTCGGAAGGGAGCCCTTACCCTCCTGATCAAGCAACTAGGAACACTTCCTGAAGAAGAGAAGCCCCTGTATGGTCAACTCATCAATCAGTTAAAAAACTCCCTCGAACACCGCATCGAACAACGGCTCTCCGCACTTAAAGAACACGAGCAACAGGAATCCCTGCTCAAAGACACCCCTGATATTACCCTCCCGGGCAGGAGATGTGCGGTAGGGAAAACGCATCCCCTCACTCAGGTCATTAGGGAGATTACTGATATTTTCATGAAGATGGGATTTCAGAGTGCAGAGGGTCCAGAGGTGGAACTTGACTTCTACAATTTTGAGGCCTTAAATATCCCCAAAGACCATCCCGCACGGGATATGCACGATACCTTTTATATCACTGATGAGGTCTTATTGAGAACCCACACCTCTCCCGTACAGATCAGAACGATGGAAAAGCTAAAGCCCCCGGTGAGTATCATTTCTCCCGGGAAGGCTTATCGCCGCGATTCGGATGTCTCCCATACTCCCATGTTCCACCAGATAGAAGGTTTCATGGTAGGTAAAGGCGTCTCCTTCAGCCACTTAAAGGGAGTCCTCACGGTCTTTGCCCAGCAGATGTTTGGGGAAGAAACTGCCACCAGATTTCGCCCCAGTTTCTTTCCCTTCACCGAGCCTAGTGCAGAGGTTGATATACAATGTGTGATGTGCAGAGGCAAGGGGTGCAGAGTATGTGGTGGTTCAGGGTGGTTGGAAATACTGGGATCGGGGATGGTACACCCTACCGTATTTAAAACCGTAGGGTACGATCCTCTTCAGGTGAGTGGATTTGCCTTCGGTATGGGGATTGAGAGGATAGCCATGTTAAAATATGGCATTGATGATATTCGGTTATTCTTCGAAAATGATCTGAGATTTTTAAGGCAGTTTTAGCACCCCCCCCTTTCATCACCCTCCCTCGTGATGATACGGTGAGGAGTAGTAAAAGAAATTTCAGGTTTTAAAAGGGCCTCCCCCTATGCAGATAAGTTTCAACTGGCTGAAAGAATACGTTGACATCAACCTTGATCCCTACGTCGTAGCCAATCTTCTCACCATGGCAGGAAGTGAAGTGGAAAGGGTGGTCAAGGTTGGCACGGGGCTTGAGGGGGTGGTGGTCAGTCAGATTACCTCCGTCACGTGTCATCCTCACGCAGATAAGCTCTCTCTCTGCACCGTTGACTCAGGCAGTGGCACCCTCTCCATTGTGTGTGGGGCATCCAATATCACACCAGGTGATAAAGTCCCTCTTGCCCTGGAAGGGACACGACTCCCTAACGGGACTATCATCAAACCGGTGAAAATCCGTGGTGAACATTCTCAAGGAATGCTCTGTTCTGAGGTTGAACTGGCGTTGGGCAATGACACCTCGGGTATTATGATCCTGCCGCCCCATCTGAAAGTGGGACACCCTCTCGCTTCAGCTCTGACCCTTGAAGACTATAGCATTGAAATTAATTTAACACCCAATCGACCCGACTGCTTGAGTGTCATCGGCATTGCCCGGGAAATCGCAGCAATCACCCATCAACCCCTCCGCATCTCTCCCCTTAACCTTAAGGAAAAAGGAATCGATACCGCTCAGTTCATCTCAGTAACCATTCAGGATCCAGACCTCTGTCCTCGCTATACCGCACGTGTTATCTCTCAGGTGAAAGTTGGTCCCTCCCCCCTGTGGATGAGGAGGCGCCTGGAAGCCTGTGGAGTGAGGTCTATTAATAACGTTGTTGATGTCACCAACTATCTGCTCCTTGAGATGGGTCAACCTCTCCACGCCTTCGACTTGGAGCTTTTAGATCAGAAGAAAATCGTAGTACAAAGAGCTACTCCCGGTAGCTTTTTCACCACGCTTGATGGGAAGGAAAGAGAGCTTCCGCCTGATGCCCTCATGATCTGTGATGGTGCCACACCCATTGCCCTTGGGGGAATTATGGGAGGTAGTAACTCAGAGGTCTCTGCAAGCACTACCTCTCTCCTGCTGGAGAGTGCCTATTTCACCCCCACCGGAATTTTTAAGACCTCAAAAAAGATGGGGTTACGTACAGAATCCTCTCAGAGGTTTGAGAAAGGTGTAGATCTATGCGGTGTTCCCATGGTGCTCCATCGAGCGGCCCAGTTCATCGCCGAGCTTGCAGGAGGTGAAGTCAACCCGGGATATATCGATAACTATCCTTTACCTCTTCCTCCTCCCCCTGCTATCACCCTCAGTGCTGCAAGGACTAATACCATACTGGGTACCACCCTCACCGCAGATCACATGAAACAAACCTTAGAAGACCTCGCCTTCTCCGTTCGTGAGCAAGAGGGAGATCACCTCTCAGCTGCACCCCCTTCATGGAGGGTCGATATTAAAGAAGAAATCGATTTAATCGAAGAAATTGCGCGGATATCCGGGTATGACCAAATAGCCGCTTCCCTGCCCCTTTCCTCCTCACCGCCCCACAAGATACCCAGAGCAGGTCTGTTAGAAGAAAAAATTAAAGAGGGCTTGACCCAACAGGGATGCTATGAGGTAATCACCTATAGTTTTATTTCCCCTCAAGAACTTGCAAACCTCCATCTCTCCCCTCACGATGTTCGCCTCACCACACTACACATTCTCAATCCTTTGACCGAAGAGCAATCAGTGATGAGAACAACCCTCATTCCCGGCCTCCTCACTACCGTGAAGAAGAACCTCGACCAGAAGAATCTCAATCTCAAACTGTTTGAAGTAGGCACTACCTTCCTCACGCACGAGCAAGGCAAGCTCCCAGAGGAAAAAAAGATGCTGGCGGCAGTAGCAACGGGATTACATGAGGAAGAGGGATGGAATAGAGAAAAAAGGGAGGTAGACCTCTATGATCTCAAAGGGCTGGTAGAAAACCTTTTAGCTATCCTCCATATTACCCACTACTCCTTTACCCCCTGCCAGGGCACCCCCCTTCTGCACCCCCTGAAAGCTTTACACCTTGTCATCAACCATGAACCGGTGGGTGTAGTGGGGGAACTACACCCTCAGGTACTGGAAGCATTTCAAATTCCTCAGACGGTGTATCTTCTGGAGATCCCCTTCACCACTCTGCTCACTCACTCGTCCGAGTACCGCATGTTTCGTCCCCTCCCCAAACACCCTGCGATCTACCGGGATATCGCTCTGCTGGTTGATGAAACCATCTCTGCACAAAAGGTATATGATACAATGTATAAGTTTAAAAATAAATTTATTGAAGAAATAACTATTTTCGACTACTATAGGGGAAAATCTATTCCCGTGGGTAAAAAAAGTTTGGCCTATCGACTCAAGTATCAGTCCTACGATCGCACGCTCACCGATAAAGAGGTAAACGCCCTCTTTGAAGAACTGGTCAACGCACTTCATCAGGAACTAGATGCGGAGATAAGAACCTGAGAGCTGTCTCATAAACTCATCAAAAAGGAGGTAGGAGAAATGACCAAAGCTGATATCATTGTGAATGTATACGAAAAGGTAGGGCTCTCGAAAAAAGAAGCCAATACCATCGTGGAACTGGTCTTTGAAACTATTAAATCAAACCTAGAAAATGGCGCAAAGGTAAAGATTTCACGGTTCGGCAATTTCGTGGTACGTCTAAAGAGGACTCGAAGAGGTAGAAATCCTCAAACGGGCAGCGAAATCGAAATCTCGGCAAGAAAGGTTCTCACCTTTAAGGCTAGTCCCGTGCTGAAGAAGGCCTTAAATAAATAAATCTCCTACTAGGTGCACTCCTCCTCTCACCGGTTCATAGAAGAGGAGGGCGCTATGAGAGCTATCACACAAGAGAATTCATTCTGTATCAGTGTCTTTAATCATACCCACTACACCCTAATCGCCCGTCATGGCTAAAAAAACTCCTGTACCAGGTCTCATCCCCAACAAGCTATACTTCAAAATAGGTGAGGTAAGCGCCATTGCAGATGTAGAACCCTATGTACTGCGATATTGGGAATCTGAGTTCAAAGCCATTAAGCCAGAGCGAACCCACTCGAAGCAGAGAATATACCGCAAAAGAGACGTCGAGCTCATCTTGGAGATTAAGAGAATGCTCTACGAAGAAAAATTAACCATTGCAGGAGCACGGCAAAAATTGCAGGAACTCAACTCCCAGGGTAAAAAGCAACTTCACTTTAGCTTCCACAAAAAAGATCACCAGAGTATTTTAAGAGAACTAAAACATGAGCTGATCGCACTGCGCGAGATGCTGCGGTGAGCGACCTCACTAGAGTTTTAAGAAACTATTCTCATCGTGTACCCCCCTCTAGTGCTCACCATGCTCATCCCCGACCACCCTCACCTATTCTCTCAGAACCCTATCCCCTTTCTAAAAAACCTATGAAGAAAAAATGATTTTATCCGATAGAGTATAAGAACAGCGAACAGAGAACCTAATTACTAAAAAACTTTTTTAAGAAAGGAAGAAGAGCGTATGGAAGCCGTGAGAGGAAAGATCCTCGATATGACGGAGCTACTCAAGTTTGCCATACAGAGCGGTGCATCGGATTTACATATCACTGCGGGGGAATCTCCCATGGTGAGAATTCACGGGGACATCAGAAGGCTTGACCTGGAACCCTTAACTGCGGAAACCGTACACACCATGATTTATGATATCCTCAACGACCAACAACGAAAAACCTTTGAGGAACACCTGGAACTTGACTTCTCTATTGCCCTCGGTGAATATGGACGATTCAGAGTAAATGTCTTTGTTCAAAACAGAGGTGAAGCAGCGGTGCTCAGAACTATTCCTAACAGGGTGAGAAGCTTTGAAGAGTTGGGACTGCCTAAAATCTGCAAGTCTATTGCGATGGCCGAAAAGGGATTGGTGCTGGTCACCGGCCCCACCGGGAGTGGTAAATCAACCTCACTGGCAACCATGGTTGACCTGATTAATACCAGTTTCAGCAAGCATATTATTACCATAGAGGACCCCATAGAGTTCATCCACGAATCGAAAAGGTCACTCATCAACCAGAGAGAGGTAGGTGAACACACGCTCAATTTTGCTAACGCACTGCGGAGTGCCCTGCGAGAAGACCCTGATGTTATCCTGATTGGTGAAATGAGAGACTTAGAGACCATTGCGCTGACACTCACCGCCGCCGAGACAGGCCATCTGGTCTTTGCCACCCTCCACACCAGTAATGCTCCTAAAACTATTGACCGGATCGTTGATGTATTTCCCGCTGATCAGCAGGCACAGATAAGGACCATGCTCTCAGAAACACTCTACGCGGTTATCTCCCAGATCCTTTTAAAACGAGCTGATGGGAAGGGGAGGATCCCTGCCCTCGAGGTTATGATCTGCACCCCTGCTATCAAAAACCTCATTCGTGAATCAAAGACAGCTCAGATTTACTCGGTACTCCAAACCAGCCAGAAGTTCGGCATGCAAACCATGGAAGCGTCCATAAAAAGTCTACTGGAGAGAAAGCTCGTCGCTCCGGAGGAAACTCAAAACATCCTCACTGATTTAACTAAACTTACCCCTTAATCGTCTACCCTATAAAAGGTACGCCTTCGAGAGGAGACCTCTATGAATGTCAAAGAGTTACTTACCGTGATGGTAAAGCAGAATGCCTCTGATCTCTACCTCACCGTTGACAGTCCCCCCATGTTTCGTATCGAGGGTATTACCAAACCGTATGGTGACCAAAAGGTCACCGCTCACCACACAGAAGAAATAGTCTCTTCACTGATGACCGAAAAACAAAAAATTAATTTTGCTGAGACCTTGGAAATGAACCTTGCACTCCACTATCCTGAATTAGGCCGCTTTAGAGTAAATATTTTCAGACAAAAGGGGGTTACCGGCTTAGTCATCCGTCAAATCAAGATGCATATCCACACCATTGATGAATTGTGTCTCCCTTCTGTGCTCAAAGATATCAGCCTCTGCACAAGGGGACTGGTACTGGTGGTGGGAAGAACAGGTACAGGAAAATCAACAACCTTAGCTGCTATGATTGACTATCGTAATACCAGTAGCACTGGTCATATCGTCACCATTGAAGATCCCATAGAATTTGTTCACCGCCATAAGAAGATGATCATCACCCAGCGTGAAATTGGCCTCGACACCCATTCCTTCGAGAACGCACTGAGAAATGTGATGCGCGCCGCACCGGATGTTATCCTGATTGGTGAAGTTCGAGATCGAGAAACCATGGAGGCAGCCATTACCTTCGCCGAGACCGGACATCTGGTACTCGCAACACTCCATGCCAACAACGCCAATCAGGCTATGGAGAGAATCTTAAATTTTTTCCCTCATGAGCGACACCAGCAGATCCTGCTCCAGCTCTCGCTCAACCTCAAGTCAATCATCTCACAGCGTCTCATCCCTTCCCTTGATGGCACACGCGCTGCTGCCATTGAAATTCTCTTAGACACACCCAGAGTAAAAGATTTGATTCATAAAAATCAGGTCGAGCTCTTAAAAGAAGCCATGGCGCAGGGTATCGCAGAGGGCATGCAGACCTTCGATCAGGCTATCTTTGAACTCTTTAAACAGGGAAGGCTGGATTATGATAATGCCCTCGCCTATGCAGACAGCGTTAATGACTTGCGACTAAAAATCAAAATGGATAAAATTGGCGATGAAAAATCCACCACCCCTATTGAGAGAAAGGCCTCCGAGACATTTAAATTAAGACCCGATGTCAAATAAACTACCCGCCACATAACCGTGTGTCATATTCCTTGTCACCTAGGA
>CAYYOQ010000062.1:0-10017 GCA_964473235.1 uncultured Thermodesulfobacteriota bacterium
CCAATTAATCCTCGATTACATAGAGCCTAAGGGGAGTGGTGCACTTCAACTTGCATTTGAGCAATTGAAGGAAAAACTGAAAAGGGAAGGCTTGTTTGATCCCGCGCATAAGAAGCCGTTGCCACTACTGCCAAAGAAGATAGGAATCGTTACTTCCCCTAGTGGTGCAGCGATACAGGATCTTTTGCAAGTGATTGGCAGAAGGTTTCCCACTGTAGAGATCCTGATTAATCCGGTGAGGGTGCAGGGGGAGGGGGCTGCCCAAGAGATTGCTACTGCGATTGAGGAGTTGAACAGAGTTTCCGGGATCGATGTAATTATAGTAGCCCGCGGTGGTGGATCACTAGAGGATCTCTGGGCTTTTAATGAGGAAGTGGTAGCTAGGGCAATTTTCCGCTCAGCGATTCCTACTATTTCAGCGGTGGGCCACGAGATTGATTTTACCATTGCGGATTTTGTAGCTGACCTGCGTGCCCCTACTCCCTCAGTGGCGGGAGAACTGGTGGTGAGGGATAAAGCTGAGCTTACCCATCTCATCGGGTCTCTTTCAGATCGGTTGGGTAATGCCATGATCCATCAACTTGAAGGAGGAAAAAAGCAGCTTACCTTTCTTAAAAAGAGTGTACCGGATCTGCGGCTCATCGTAGGTGACCTTCAATTGAGGGTGGATGATTTGAGCAGCCGTTTGGTACCGCGTGTTACTCACGGATTACAGTTGAAGCGAGAAAGACTTAAAGGAATGAGACTGAGGCTCTTATTGAGAAACCCTGCCCTCCTCATTAAAGATTGTCGTAAAACTATCTCGCTATGTGAAAAGGGGTTAGTTGATAGTACACGTCAATGTATTGATCACGCACGTCAGCTCATTGAACGAGATGTGGGGAAATTGAGTAGCCTTAGTCCTCTACAAGTGTTACAGAGGGGATATAGTATTACCCGTAAGCTTCCCTCCTATCAGATTGTTAAAGAGAGCGGAACGCTCTCAGAAGGAGAGAGAGTTAATGTGGTATTAGGAAAGGGAGAGCTGTTCTGCCAGGTAGAGAAGATTACCCACTAACACGTACGAGGAGAGGAGGGTAGCATGGCAACAAAAAGGTTTGAGGATTCTCTCAAACGGCTAGAAGATATTGTAAAAAAATTGGAAGAGGGGGATTTGAGCTTAGAGGAGTCACTTAAACTTTTTGAGGAAGGAATAAAATTATCTCGGCTCTGTACCAGACAGTTGGAGGAAGCTGAGAAAAAAGTGGAGATACTATTAAAGGGTGGGGGTAAGGAGTTTGAGACAAGACCGTTTATGGTAGAGGACGGGACAGCAGAACATGAGGAGTAAAAGAGAGTAGGTTTCTATGGCACGACTTTTAGATAGTATAAATAGTCCCGATGATTTGAAGTTGCTCAAACTGGAGCAACTGCCTCAATTGGCTCAAGAGATACGTGAAGAAATCATTAGCACGGTATCCAAGACTGGTGGGCATCTCGCGTCCAGTCTGGGAGTGGTGGAACTCACCATTGCCCTTCACTATGTGTTCAATGCTCCACAGGATAAAATAATCTGGGATGTCGGCCATCAATCTTATACCCATAAGCTTCTCACTGGGCGGAGGGAACAATTTCACACACTTCGTCAGTATGGTGGTATCAGCGGTTTTCCCCGCAGGGAGGAAAGTAGTTACGATAGCTTTAACGTGGGACACAGTAGCACTTCTATTTCTGCTGCGTTGGGAATGGCGGAGGCCCGGTGCCTCAAAGGAGAGAAGCATAAAGTTATTGCAGTGATTGGTGATGGTTCCTTGATGGCTGGTATCGCGCTTGAAGGTCTCAATCACGCCGGGCATATTAAAAAGGACTTAATCGTTATTTTAAATGATAATGAGATGTCTATCTCTCCCAACGTAGGTGCCCTCTCAGCCTACCTTTCAAGAATCATTACGGGACAGTTCTACAATCGTTTCAAGAAAGAAATGGTAGCCTTTATGAGTACCATCCCTGGTATTGGGAAATCTGTGTTAAAGGTGGCCAAGCAATCTGAAGAATTTTTAAAGGGATTACTGGTACCTGGGCTTCTTTTTGAAGAGCTGGGATTTAGGTACATTGGACCTATTTCCGGTCACCGATTTGACCATCTACTGGAAAATCTGCGCAACGTTAAAAATCTATCTGGACCGATTCTCATTCATGTACTCACCAGTAAGGGAAAAGGATATACTCCTGCGGAGGAAGACCCGATTAAATTTCATGGAACCGGACCGTTCGACATCACCACAGGTAAATCGCTCTCAAAAAGGTCATCAGCACTTACCTACACCCAGGTATTTGCCAAAACCCTCATTAGATTAGCCCGAGAAGATACGCGTATTATTGCCATCACCGCAGGTATGCCCAATGGTACGGGTCTTGATATGTTTTACAGAGAGTTACCTCACAAGTTCTACGATGTCGGTATTGCAGAGCAACACGCCATCACCTTTGCAGCAGGTATGGCGATGGAAGGGCTTCGTCCGGTGACGGCTATCTACTCTACCTTCCTCCAGAGAGGGTATGATCAGATTCTCCATGATGTGTGCTATCAGAAGCTACCAGTGATATTTGTCTTAGATCGGGCGGGTGTGGTGGGAGAAGATGGGGCTACCCATAATGGTCTCTTTGATCTCTCCTACTTAAGAGCTATACCCAATATTATCATCATGGCACCTAAAGATGAAAACGAACTACAGCACATGCTCAATACCGCATTTCACTATAACGGTCCTGTTGCTATCCGTTATCCCCGGGGTGAGGGGTATGGGGTGACGTTAGATGAGGAGTTTAAGAAGCTGGAGATGGGCAAAGCGGAAGTAGTCTTAAGTGGGAAAGATCTTGCTATTGTGGCGGTAGGACCAAGTGTTCATTTTGCGCTTGCGGCGGCACAGATGCTGAGAGAAGAGAACATAGAAGCAGGAGTGATCAATAGTCGTTTTGTCAAACCGCTGGACGCGGAGCTGGTATGCAGGCTGGCAAGAGAAGTGGGGAAGATCATTACGGTGGAAGAGAATGTACTGGCGGGCGGCTTTGGAAGTGCGGTGCGTGAGGTATTGGGAGAGAGTGGTATTCAGGGAGTGAGAGTGAAGTGCCTGGGTATTAATGATACTTTTGTTGAACATGGCTCACAAGCTATCATCCGTAAAAAGTATGGATTGGATGCTGAGGGGATCATACAATCGGCCAGGGAGATGTTAGGTGAGTGCGGTAAGGGCACGCCGAGGTGAGCGCCATAGCCTCGATACCCTGATGGTGAAAAAGGGCCTTGTTTCAAGCAGGCAGCGAGCACAGGCGTATATCATGGAGGGGAAGGTGTGGGTTAATGGAACTCGGGTCGAAAAGGCAGGGGTGCGGGTAGAAGGTGATGCCGAGATTGAGATTAAGGGAGAGGAGTTTCCCTATGTGAGCCGCGGTGGTGCTAAATTAAAGAGGGCACTTGACCACTGGGGTATCACCGTCAGGGGCAAGGTATTTCTTGATGTTGGTTCTTCTACCGGTGGTTTCACCGACTGCCTTTTGCAGCATGGAGCGATCAAGGTGTACGCAGTTGATGTGGGGTACGGCCAATTAGCCTGGAAGCTCAAGTGTGATACGAGGGTAGTGAGCCTTGAGAGGAGTAATATCCGCTACCTGACGAAAGAGACACTCAAGGATGACCTCGATGGTGCAGTCATTGATGTATCGTTCATCTCCTTGAGGAAGGTTATCCCTACCGTGGTGGCGTTGCTGAAAAGTGATGGTGAAATTATCGCTCTGATAAAACCTCAATTTGAGGTAGGCAGGGGAGAGGTAGGAAAAGGTGGTGTGGTGAGGGATGCGGGCATGCATGAAAAGGTTATCGATGAAATTGCTTCTTTTTCACGAAGCGTAGCCCTTCAGGTGAGGGGAGTTATTGAATCTCCACTGGTAGGCCCACGAGGAAATAGAGAATTTTTAATGTATCTTAAAAAATAGGCAAGTTGCTAGACCTCTCTTTTTTGAAGGTAGTCAGCAATGGAGAGGAGGGGTTCAATCCCCTCTTTTCTAAAAGGAGATTTTTTTAGAATATTCTTTGCTCTCTTCACCAGCGTATCAGAGAGCTTGTTGCAGTAGTCAAAGCCCCCCGTGGTAATGCCAATCCGCTTAAGCATCTCAATACCCTCCCTGTTTAATGTTGTGTTGCCTAAAGAGCGAAGGATCACCTTCCTTTCTTTAGGTTTTGATCGTTTCAGCATTGCGATGAGCAACAAGGTCTTTTTCGCCTCCCGAAAATCTGAACCAACCGTTTTCCCCAAAGTGCTCTCTGTGCCATAGAGGTCTAAAAGATCATCCTTAATTTGAAAGGCGAGGCCGAGTGGTTTAGCAAAGGACTCTATTTTTTTGATGCTGCGAGGGGGCGCTCCTGCCAGTATTGCACCGAGCATCAGGGGCCCATTGAAAGAGTATATGGCAGTTTTAAGATTGTACATAAGTAAAATATCTTCTTCGGTAAGAGTACTCTTTAAGCTGTAGGTAATATCGTAGAACTGTCCGATACCGACCTTGGTGATCATTGCACTCACTGCCGAAAGTGCCCTGCACTTGTCGTGTTCAGGGAAAGAGGAGTTACTGATCACCGCATTACCGAGGGAAAAAAATATATTACCAATGGTGATTGCGGTAGCATCACCGAGGTGAGTAGTTAACTTGCTCTTATAGCGGGATTTGAAATAGTCACGGTATAGTTTATTGATGGTGAGGCCGCCCCTCCGTAGCTGATCTCGGTCCATCACATCATCATGGACGAGGAGGAAATTGTGGATTAGTTCAATGGAAATGGAGGTTTTTATGATTGCATGGTTTTCTGGTTTAAAAAGTTTGTATCCTTGGATCATTAAAATTGGCCTTAACCTTTTTCCTCCTCTCTTTGAAAAATCCTCCATCGATTGGATGAGTATCCTGGTGTACTCTAAGTGATGAAATTGCCTTTTTAAGTGTGTGAAAAAGGTAGTAAGTTCCCTGTTGATTTTCATTTGATAGCTGCGTAAGGGATTGCGTATATCCATAGGGCAGTAGGTACAGTAGGGTTAATGAGCATGAGGTACATTCTATTCAAGGTGGATTTAACACCTTAGTGTTATCAAGTCAAGTGAAAATGTTTTCGGGGAGTGAGAGACGCGAGATGGTGGTATGCTAGCAGGGTGTGGGTAAAGAGAGGGGGTATGTTAACTATCGAGTATATCAGGTGAGAGATCATCGTGGGTGAGGGGACCAAGTGCGGCAAGGGAGAGGTACTTTCTATCAAAAATATCCCGCGCAAGGGTCTGAACATCGTGGGGGGTTACCTCGTCAATCTCCCGTAGGATTTCCTCGAGGGGGATGAATTTATTGAAATACATTTCACATTTTGCGAGGCGGGTCATCCGGTGATCTACACTTTCTGATGCGAGCAGGGTAGTGCCCTTAAGGTGTTCTTGAGCGGTGTGAAGCTCTGAGTCATCGATAGGTTTATCCTTCAAGGTAGTGAGTTCTTCGATGACTACCCTTACCGCTTCCTCTACGGTTTTTTTATTTACCCCTAGATAGACAGTGAATAAGCCTGCGTCAAAATAGGAGGAGAAGTAAGAGTATACCGCGTAGGCGAGCCCCTTCTTCTCTCGTATCTCTTGGAAAAGCCGGGAACTCATGCTCCCACCGAGGATTGTAGTAAGTACATACCCCGCATACCTCAAGGGATGGGTGTGGGATATACCTTTGGTACCAATGCAGAGGTGGACCTGCTCCAACTCCTTGGTGTGGATGAAGAAGTTAGAAAACGGTGTGTGAGAGTTGCGAGAGGAAACAACAGTGTGCTGAGCTATAGAACCATAGTGGGCACTACATTTTTCTACCAGGTAGTGATGGTCAAGGTTTCCGGCTGCCGCAATGATGATTTTGGAAGGTTGATAGTGGTGACGGTGAAAGAAGGCAAGTAACGTATCCCGGGAGAGGGATCCTACTGTAGCTACATTTCCCAAGATGGGTTGAGCGAGAGGGTGATCTTTAAAATAGGATTTACTGAGGAGTTCCTGAATGTGCTCATCGGGGATATCTTCTGCGAGGTGTATTTCTTGGGCGATAACCTCACGTTCCCGTTCTATTTCCTGTGGAGAAAACACGGAGTTGAAAAAGAGGTCAAGGAGCATTTCGAGGGCAACATCGATATTTTTATCGAGTACCTTTGCATAGATCCCGGTATATTCTTTGCTGGTGAGGGCGTTCAGTAGTCCACCCACTGAATCAATTTCTTTGGAAATGTCAAAGGCAGAGCGTGTGGGTGTTCCTTTAAAGAACATGTGTTCGATAAAGTGGGTAACGCCATTGTGGGAAAGGTCCTCATCACGTGAACCGGTGATAATCCAGATGCCGAGAGAAATAGAGTGAACGTGAGGAATTCGCTCGGTAACAATTTTCACACCGTTACCTAACACGGTTTTCTGGTACATAGGTTTGTCTGTTCTTATGAGGGGTTGCGAGAGGCTTGTACCGAGCACTAGGTGTGGTGAGGTGACTGGCTCAATGCCTCTTTGCGACTGAGCTTGACTTTACCTTGTTTATCGACTTCTATTACCTTCACCAAAACTTCATCACCTTCTTTGAGAATGTCTCTCACATTCTTCACTCGTTCCTTTGCCAACTGAGAGATGTGGATGAGGCCGTCTGTCCCAGGAAAAATTTCAACGAAGGCTCCAAAGTCCACAATTCGCTTTACCTTGCCAAGGTAAATCTTGTTCACTTCTGCTTCTTGCACAATATCTTGGATCATTCTCATTGCCTTGGTAACGGCTTCTTGGTCGGTGGAGTAAATGTTAACTTTCCCGGAATCGTCAATCTCAATTTTGGCACCCGTTTGTTCTATAATATTCTTGATGGTTTTCCCTCCCGGACCAATGATTTCGCCAATTTTTTCTGTTTTTACCTGTAAGGTTTCGATGCGCGGAGCCCAGACAGAAAGTGAGGTACGTGGTTCTTTGAGGGTGGATCCCATTTTATCTAAAATGAACAAGCGGCCATCTCTCGCCTGAGAGAGTGCTTTAGAGAGTATCGCAGGTGTTACCCCAGTGATTTTGATATCCATCTGCAGGGCGGTGATGCCTTCACGGGTACCTGCTACTTTAAAGTCCATATCCCCTATGTGGTCCTCATCACCCAGGATGTCAGAGAGGATAATGAACTCATCTTCTCCTTTAATTAAACCTAATGCGATACCCGCGACCGGAGTTTTAATAGGAACGCCTGCATCCATCAAAGAAAGGATGGAACCGCACACGGTTGCCATAGAGGAAGAACCATTGGATTCCAATACTTCTGATACGATACGGATGGTATAGGGGAAGTCATCGTTGGAGGGGAGCACGTTGGAGATTGCCCTTTCTGCAAGACTCCCATGTCCGATTTCTCTTCTGCTGGGTGCGCGAAGAAACTTGACTTCTCCCACCGAAAAAGGGGGGAAATTGTAGTGGAGCATGAAGGACTTTGACCCATTTTGCATGAGAGAGTCAATCCGTTGCTCATCAGCGGTGGTGCCAAGTGTGGTTGAGGCAAGTACCTGTGTTTCTCCTCGGGTGAAGAGGGCTGAACCGTGGGCACGAGGGAGGATTCCCACCTCACAATCAATTTCCCTGATTTGATCAAACCTTCTTCCTCCAATTCTCCTCCCCTCCTTGGTGATGAGCTCTCTCACGATCTTTTTCTCCAGTTCATTCAGCATGGTGGTGATTTCAGCTTCTTTATCTTCATAGCGTGGAAGTAATTGTTCAAGGGTTGATTTTCCAATTTGCCGTAGCGTTTCATTCCTGTCAGCCTTCACCGGGATATCGATTGCCTGTTTAATGTTATCATAGGCAATGGTATGAACGCTTTGATAGAGGGTGTCATCAAAGGCAGGGGGGGCGATGCTTATTTTGGGTTTTCCTACTGCCGCTTTTAACTCTAACTGGAGGTCTATCACCTTTATCAGCGCCTGGTGACCAAAGGATATGGCATCCAGGACCACTGATTCGGGAAGGATGTGTGCTTCCCCCTCAACCATGACGACTGCATCTCGACTGGCTGCAATAACCAGATCAAGTGTGCTTTGTTTGAGCTGCTCTGTTGAGGGATTGATAATGAAGTGATCATTGATCCTCCCTATGCGTATCCCCGCAATAGGTCCCCTGAATGGAATATCAGAAATTTCCAGGGCTGCAGAGGCACCGATGATAGCCAGAATATCAGGGTTGCTTTCAGGATCCGCTGAGAGGACAGTTGCAATAATTTGTACCTCGTGGGTAAACCCTTCAGGGAAGAGTGGTCGCAGGGGTCGATCAATGAAACGTGAGGTTAAAATCTCCCTCTCGTTGGGCCGCCCTTCTCTTTTAAAGAACCCACCAGGGATTTTCCCCGCGGCGTAGGTCATTTCTTGATAATCAACGGTGAGCGGGAAGAAGCTTGCTTGCGCTTTGGGCTCTTTGGAAGCTACTGCGGTGATGAGTACAATGCTCTCGCCATAGTGTATGCTCACCGCACCATTAGCCTGTTTTGCCATTTTACCAGTTTCGAGAGCGAGTGTTCTTCCGCCCCATTCAATTTCAACTTTGTTACTCATAGTGGGTATCTCCTTAGCTAAGGGGTATTATTTCCTGATACCAAGCTCTCCAATCAATTTGCGGTAACGGGGCACATCGTTTTTTTTAAGGTAGTTGAGCAGTCGTCTCCTCTGGTTTACTATTTTAAGCAGCCCCTGACGCGAGTGGTGGTCTTTCTTATGTGCCTTAAAATGATCGGTGAGGTAGTTAATCCTTTCGGTGAGCAGTGCAATCTGTACCTCAGCAGAACCGGTATCCTTATCATGAACTTTGAATTTTTGTATGATGTCTTTTTTGTGCTGTGTTGCAAGTGTCATTGATTTCCTCCTCTCACTGGTTTTTAGTGTAAGGTATTATCCCTGGGATTAAAGAGACAGACAAGCTTCCATGCGCTCGTGGAAGCAGACAGCGTGGGGAGATCTCTCATCGAAATGAGGGATTGGATGAGCGCAATGAGATGATCTTCTTGGCATAGTACTTTCACCACTGCTCCCTTCTCCATGGGTGGCAAAGAGAGGTGGGTAAGGTGAGCAACGGGGATGGTACGACTTCTTTTAAGGGTGGTGATGGTGTGAGCGTCAACTATGATCTGGGGGAAGGTCTTGAATGATTCAGCAAGGGAATATAAATTCTCTTGCACCGAATTGTGCGCTACTAACCGGTGTAGCTGATCGAGGCTCAGGGAGTCACCAATGAGAAAATTACCGCTCTGAAGCCGGGTGAGCTCTACTAAATGGGCACCACAGCCGAGTCTTTTTCCTATATCGGCGCAGAGAGTTCTCACATACGTTCCTGGTGAACAGCACACCTCAAAGGTTATCAGGGGAAGGGATATTTCAATGACTGTCAGGTCATAGATCTGAATCTTTCTCGCGGTGCGCTCAAGCGTTATTCCTTTTCTGGCGAGCTTATAGAGGGGGATACCATGTACTTTGAGAGCTGAAAACATAGGGGGAGTTTGCTCGATGGTACCTTTGAAAGAGTCAAAGGTACGTATAATGTGCTGGTGGTCTTCTGGAAGGCGAGCGCTTTCGGTGATGATGTTCCCCTCGCGATCGAGTGTGTCAGTTTCTACGCCTAGCTTGAGCGTTGCGCGATACCTTTTGATTCCATTCATGAGAAGGGGCACCAGTTTTGTCGCCCGGTTGAGAAAAAGGGGCAACACCCCGGTTGCCAGGGGATCCAGCGTCCCCCCATGTCCGACTTTCTTTACCTTTAAGATCTTTTGTACTCTTTTAACAACCTGGTACGAGGTACATCCGCTAGGCTTATCCACAATGAGTATTCCATTCATACGCACTACGTATTGCTTTAGGTATTATAGTACTATCCAACCATCTATACTACTTATCGTTACTTTCGATTGTATCATTACTGTGCACGCGCCTGAGGAGAGAGTCGATTTTCTCTCCGTAGTCGAGAGAGTGATCGTATT
>CAYYOQ010000063.1:0-9977 GCA_964473235.1 uncultured Thermodesulfobacteriota bacterium
TCGATATCACCGGCACTCTGGCGCCGTGGGAGGAAGCCACAGTTTCCATAGAGGTAGACGGCAGGCTCACCGAGCTGCCGGTGGACCTTGGCGATGTGGTCACGAAAGGCGATGTACTGTGTCGCATCATGCCGGTTGAATATGAGTGGAAGAAGACGCAGTCCGAGGCAGATCTTTTAAAAGCCGAGACCGATTATAAGCGCCTTGAAAAGCTGCTTGATGAACAAGTGGTGTCCAAAGAGCAGATTGACGAAGGCCGCAGAAAGCTCGATGTGGCACGGGCTGCATCAGACCTTGCCCGCAAGAAACTTGCCGACACCGTGCTTCGGGCTCCCTTTGATGGTGTCGTAGCCAAGCGCCTAGTAAATCAGGGCGAATATATCCGCGCGGGGTCTGCCGCGTTTTATCTCGTGCGTTTAAATCCCATCAAGTTTAAAGGCGACGTGCCCGAGCGCTTTGCAGGCGACGTGCGCAAAGACGATCAGATACTCGCTTATACCGACGCCACCAAGGAGATAACCCTTGCCGGCACCATTGTGCGGGTGGGCCCAAGCATCGCAAGTGACTCGCGCTCCTTTGCAGTTGAGGCAAAAATCGACAACAGCGAGGGCAGCATTAAGCCCGGCACATTCGCCCGCATCTCCATCTTGACGAAGAAGATGGAGAATGTGTTAACCGTGCCTGAAGTTGCAGTCTTTACTTTTGCCGGCACGCCGCGCGTATTTGTGGCAAAGGACGGCAAGGTTTCCGAACGCGTTATCGAAACCGCAGGCAAGATGCGGGACCGCGTGCTTGTGGCAAAGGGCCTCATGGCGGGAGAGCAGGTCGTTACGACTGGTGTTGATCTATTGACCGACGGCCGCACCATCACTATCCGCAAGGAATAGAAGTTCATGGATATTCTCACCATCTTTATACGCAGACCGGTGCTTGCCACCATGCTGACGGTGCTGTTGGTGGTGCTGGGGCTTTTCTCCTACCGCACGCTGGGCGTCAACAGTATGCCTGACATCGAAATTCCGGTCGTGACCGTCACCACGATTTTGCGCGGTGCCTCGCCCGAGGAGATCGAGTCGCAGGTTACAAAGCCCATCGAAGAGGCTATCAATACGATTGAGGGCGTGGATGAACTGAAGGCCTTCAACACTGAAGGCATGTCCCGCATCACGATCCGCTTTCTTCTCGAGCGCAAGATCGCCGAAGCAGCCCAGGACGTGCGCGATAAGGTCGCAACCGTCATCAGGCGCCTTCCTCAGGACACGGAAGCGCCAGTCATCTCCAAGGTCGATTTTGACGCCATACCCGTGGTGAACCTGGCGGTCACCGGCCCTCGCGACATGAAGGAGATATCAGAGATTGCGCGTCTCAAGATCAAGGAGGCAATTGAAAACGTGCGTGGCGTGGGTGCTGTTATTCCCATGGGTAACTGGATACGCGCTATCAATGTATTTCTGAATCTTGACCGGCTGCAGTCCTATGGCATTCCCATCTCCCGAGTCAAGGTGGCGCTTGCCTCGCAGAATGTGGAGATTCCCTCAGGCCGGATCGACCGGGGTGACAGTGAACAGGTGCTCCGGACGCTTGCCCGCATAGAGCGGGTTGAGGATTTCAATAAAATCGTGGTGGCCACAGTTAACGACCGCCAGATCACTATCGGTGATATCGGCCGCGTAGAAGACTCGGTCGAGGAGCCGCGCTCGCTTGCACGGCTCTGGACAAAAGACACGGGCGGCGCGGGCACCCCCGCAGTGTCACTCGTCGTGCAGAAGCAATCAGGCACCAATACGGTCGACGTTATTAATCGGGTTAAAAAGCGCCTTAAGGAGATAGCGCCTACCCTGCCGCCAGGTATAACGATTTCAATCGTTGCCGACCAGTCGCGCTTCATCATCAGCTCCATCAACGAGTTGCAACTACACCTGATTTTGGGCGGTATCCTCACCGCGCTTTCAGTGCTTCTTTTTATGCGTAGCCTACGTTCCACGGTTATTGCCGCTATCGCCATTCCCACCTCGCTCATCGCCACCTTCACCTTGATGCGGGTGCTCAACTTCACGCTCAACAACATGTCGCTTTTGGGCCTGACGCTTGCCGTGGGCATCGTCATCGATGATGCCATCGTGGTGCTTGAAAATATCTTCCGCCACATGGAGGAGTTGAAAAAATCACCCATGCAGGCCGCCATCGACGGCCTAAAAGAAATCGGGCTTGCGGTTATGGCCACCACCACATCGCTGGTGGTCATCTTCCTACCTGTTGCCTTTATGAGCGGCATGGCGGGCCGGTTTTTTTACGAGTTTGGCCTCACCGTCGCGTTCGCCATTGCCATCTCGTTGCTTATTTCATTCACTCTTACGCCCATGCTCTCGGCGCGGTTTCTGAGCCTCAGGCAAGCAGGCGCCTCATCCAAGGAAACCAGATTCTGGAAGCTCATCCAGGATACTTATGACGTGGTGTTGCAGTGGGCGCTACGCAGACGCGGGCTCACCGTGCTCATCTCCATCGGTTGCGTGCTCATGGCCGTGCCCATTATCACCATGCTCGGTAAGGACTTTCTACCAGCAGACGACCGCAGCGAGTTTCAGGTAAGTCTCATGGTGCCGGCGGGCTCGAGCCTGTCCTCAGCAGATGCCATCTTTAAAAATATTGAATCAAAAATCCATAGGGTGACAGGCGTCACCACCACGCTTACGCAGATCGGCAGCACCGAGGTGGGCGCCGAGGACATCACCCAGGGCACCATCTACGTGGCCCTCCCGGACATTGCCGACCGCACCTACCCGCAGAAGAAAGTAATGCAGGAGGTGCGGGCTATTTTGAGCAAGTACCCGGAGCTGCGTTCGGGCGTGTATGACATCGAAACCCTTGTCGCCACGGGCGGACGTCAGAACTATCATATTGCCTACAATCTGACCGGCCCTGATCTCAATGCGCTTATCAATTATTCCGATGAAATCTTGCGAATGCTGCGAAAGATTGCCGGCTTTGTCGACCTGGATTCCTCGCTTGTGGCGCGGCAGCCCGAAGTGCGCGTGTCGCTCAACCGACCCAAGGCAGCGGACTTGGACGTGTCGGCTTCAGATGTGGCGCTGGCGCTTCGGACCATGGTGGGCGGTGAACGCGTGAGCCAATTCCGCGAAGGAGTTGAGCAGTATGATGTATGGCTGCGCCTTGACAGAAAGGACCGCAGCGATGCTGACCTTATTGCGCGGCTTCCCGTGGGCGTCGCAAAGTCAACCATGGTGACCCTGCATCAGGTTGCCGATCTCTCCGAGGGCCAGGGACCTGCCGAGATCGACCGCTTCAATCGTCAGCGAGTGGTGACGATATTCTCAAATCTAGACAAAATTGATTTGGGCAAGGCAGCAGACACGATTGTGGCCACCGTGAAAGATATGAAACTGCCGCTGAGCTACACGGGTTCATTTACGGGCCGGGCAAAGCAGATGGGCGAAGGCATGACCAACATGCTGCTGGCATTCATTCTGGCCTTTGTGTACATGTATATTGTGCTTGCCGCGCAGTTTGAAAGCTTTCTGCATCCTGAGACCATTCTGCTGTCGCTGCCGTTGACACTGCCATTTGCATTCTTTTCGCTGCTGGTGCTGGGCGACACACTCAATCTCTACAGTATTCTGGGCGTGTTCATGCTTTTTGGCATCATTAAGAAGAACGGCATTCTGCAGATCGATTATACAAACACCCTGCGCGCGCAGGGCAAGCCCCTCAACGAGGCAATTCTTGAGGCCAACCGCACGCGTCTGCGGCCCATCCTTATGACCACCATTACCCTCATCGCCGGCATGATCCCTATCGCCCTTGGAACCGGCCCGGGCGCAGCATCGCGGGCTTCCATGGCCAAGGTCATCATCGGCGGCCAGGCCCTCTCACTACTCATTACCCTGCTGATCGTGCCTGTGTGCTATTCGCTGTTTGAAGGTACCAAGGCACGGTTAGGAGTCGGCAAAAAGGCACAGGCCTAAAGAAGTCTACTACCCCTCACCTTTTACCCCGTTAAATAGAGCATCTCAATTGTTCTATAACATGTATCAATTTCTATTTAACGATATGTCATCCCAATAGTTACATCACATCATTTAACGAGGCACGTCCTCTCATCCCTTTAATACAATCACATGATCTCGTTAGGGAAAAGTTGCTGGTTCACATTCTCTGGATCAAAGTATTGGCACTTTCTTTTTTAAGGTGAGCATCAACACCCCGGCCACCGCCAGCGAACAGGCAAGATATAGATACGCCCAATGAAAAGAACCGGTCATGTCTTTTATACAACCGGTAAGATACGGGCCAACGTAGCCCCCCACATTGCCGAGGGAATTAATGAGACCAACTGCACCTGCGGCCGCCGCTCCGGATAAAAATGTTGTCGGGTATGACCACCACACGCCAAAAGCACTGTACACACCGATTGCAGTAATACCTACGAAAATGAAATTTACCAGTGGATTCGAGATAAACGTGCCAATGCCCATACCACACGCTCCGATAAACATAGGCAGTGCTCCATGCCACTGCTTTTCACCGGTTTTCGAGGAAGAACTTCCCACATATATCATTGCGGTCAGTGACAGAATCATGGGAATTACGATCAGCCAGCCAATCACCAGATTTGACCAGCCGGATACCTCCTTGAGTACGGTGGGCATCCAGTAGTTGAATCCCCAGTAGCCGGTAATCCACAGGAAATAGATCAGGCAAAGCTTCAGCACCTCCCGGTCGCAAAACGCCTGCCACACGGTATACTGCCGAACTGCCTTTTTAGCTGATGTTTCCTGTTCGTAGTGCGCCATTAAATACTGCTTCTCCTCTGAGGTAAGCCAGTTCACCTGCTCCGGCCAGTCCGCAAGCAGATACAGGATCAGAATGCCGAATATGAATGCTGGAATTGCTTCCATGATGAACAGAATCTGCCACCCCTTCAAACCACACCAATGAATCCCGAGAAGCCATCCGGCCAGCGGCGAACCGATGATGGCCGAAATTTGCAGCGAAGTGAGCATCAGGGCAATGGCCCTGGGCCGTTCCTCAGGAGTGAACCAGCGCGGGATAACGCTTGCGTAAATCACCGGGTAGAAGCTGGCTTCCGCTGCTCCTAGCAGGAACCGCACCAGGTAAAACTGTCTCTCAGTGTGAATGAAGGCCATCCAGCACGAGATCATTCCCCAGGTGATCATGATGCGGGAGATCCAGATGCGGGGGCTCCACCGTTCTGCGATAAGTGCTCCCGGAACCTCACACAGCACATAACCAAAGAAAAAGATTCCGGCGCCTATGCCAAAGATTTGCGCAGAAAAGCCAAGATCTGTATTCATGGTGAGCGCTGCATAGGCAATATTGACGCGGTCGAGATAGGCAATAACCGATCCGCCGAACGTCGGCAGTATGATATGGAAATACTTTCTTTTGATAAGACTTCCGGTTGTTCTTGTCCTGTTGCTCATAAACAAACTATTAAATAATCGCTACAAGGATCTGTGTGTCTTATTAACTACACTAATTTCTCTTGTCATGCCAAATATTTTATCATCACCTTATTTTACTACCGTGTCAATCAGCATTACTCTCCGCCCAATGTATCCACTATAGTAAAACCTACACTGCCGGTCAAGGCTTCGATACTGGACAGATTCTGAGATGTAGAGAAAAGAGGACGGCTCGTCTTACTTAATAGACAGTCCCCTTGATTTCCTTGTGGTGTGGACAATTGGATTTTTTCTGCTGATAATAAATGATTGATGCGTGTAATTGAGAGGATGCAGATTCTCAAGGATAGGGGGCTGAGAAAAGGAGTTGCAGAATTAGAGAAGAAGTTATCAATGAGCCAAGAGCAGACTTGACCCTTTATCCAATATATGGGAGAATAAAAAATACTGAGAGAATGGCTACTATTCTTAAGGAAATCTATAGGGAAGAAACATTCGCAAAATTTTTTAAAACCATTCTGCCTCAGATTAATTGAAAGTACGGGGGAATTCAGACCGCATTATAAGGAGGACTTGTGATGTCAGTTCGTGAAATAACCTATGAGGAACGGGATAAGATGTATGACCAAGCCTTCAAAAAGATGGGTATAGAGAGAAAGCATCTTTCAAGGGAGGAGCTTGAGAAAGAGATTGTCAGCTATCTGAGCAAGAAACAGCCCTGTACGCTGGCAACCTGCGGGAAGGATGGATGGCCACGAGTTTCGGTGGTCGACTATGTAAACAATGGTCTTACCATCTATATCTTCAGTGAGGGTGGGGACAAATTTAAAAACTTAAGAGAGAACAACCGGGTTGGTATCGGGATCGGAACCGGCTCCAAGGCTATGAAGACCAGGGGTATTAATATATGGGGCATTGCCGAGGTGTGTGACGACGAAACCCCTGAGTTTGCGTATGGCATAAAAGTCATCCGTCCCATTCTCAAGGATATGGAGAAGGCAGCAGGTGGTTCATTCACTATCCCTAAAGGAATTTTAAGGTTAATCCGAGTCACTCCTACCAGGATGGTCTACCACCATACCAGCAAAGGAATCAAACATGCTCTTTGGGAAGCTGAGAATATAAAGTATAAGAGGGTCACGTCTTCCCTTGACTCATGAAATGGAATAGAGCAAAAAGTTTTTATGTCAAGGCCATTAAGAATCCAGTATCCAAATGCATGGTACTAGGTGATGAACAGGGGAAAACGGGGTGAGATTGTTTTTTAGAGGAAAAGGATTATCTTGAGTTCACCAATCTGCTTAAAGAAGCTTCTGATAGGTGAAGGGTAAGGATTGGAGTTAGTGTCTGATGTCTACTCATTATCGCCTGTTGATTCACACTCCAGGAGCTAATCTTTCCCGGTGTATGAGGCACATTGACGGAGTGTACAGCCAAGAGCATACGTGACCCCTTATGTATAGTGTCCTAAAAAATATCTACACCTAGTCTGTGCAGTATTGTTACTAATTTAGCCAAAGGCAACCCCACCACATTATAAAAACACCCCTCGATTCTGTCTATAAATACTCCTCCTAGTCCCTGTATATCAAAACCTCCGGCTTTATCCAACGCAGGTACTTTTTTAAGATAATTCTTTATCTGAACATCAGTAAGCCTGTACATATATATTTTCGTTTTATCATGTGCGGTAAACATTTTTCCCTTATCAAGATCAATAACCACAAGCCCCGAATATACCCAGTGAGGTTTTTGCGAAAGTAGTGTTAAGATCTTAAAAGCATCTTTTTTGTTTTTTGGTTTTCCGATAAGCTTTTTGCCAACTAACACCACCGTATCTGCCGCAATGATCACTCCTGATCTAAACTTCCTCGCTACATCTTTTGCTTTTTTAGTAGCATTAATAATAACTACATCACTGCACTTTCCCTTTATCAAAGAATCCTCTTTTACAGAAGAAACTGCAACGCAAAACTTAAGCCCGATCTGTTTAAGAATTTTTTGCCTTGCCTTTGATTGTGAGGCTAAAATTATTTTACGCACAGGCGTTCTCTCCTGCAAGATAACCTGTAGAAAAAGCTTGCTGTAAGTTATACCCACCGCTTTTCCCACAACCATCAATAATTTCTCCGGCAAAATATAAACCAGGCACCAACCTTGACTCCATGGTCTTAGCATTAATTTCTTTTGTTGAAATCCCCCCGTTTGTAACCATTGCCTCGTCAATAGAGAGGGAGCCTAGTATAGTCAAAGGAAAACATTTTAATAAGTGTGCAATAAAAAATCTTTCTTTTTTAGTAATCTGATGTACTCGTGTGCACAAATCTACATCCAATAACTGCATAACTACAGAAGCCAACCGTTGAGGTAAAAAGCTTTTTATAATACTTTGTATCTGGAGATTCCTCCCTATGTTAAATTCACTCAACAATCTTGTGCTCAGCTGTTCTTGGTTCACCCCGGGGATAAAATCAATGGAAAGCATTACTTTTTTATTATGTGCCAATTCAGATACAATAGTAGAGCTTACATCCAAAACCAAAGGCCCTGAAATCCCAAAATGGGTAAAAATTAATTCTCCTGTCGGGGATACAATATTTTTATTACCACATTGTATACTGATACGGACCTCCTTTAGAGAAAGTCCCTGTAATGTTTTGATCCACGGTTCTTCTACTTGTAACGGTATAAGCGCCGGGCTTAAATCAATAACGGTATGACCTAATTTTTTGGCAATACAAAAACCATCACCTGATGAGCCGGTTTTTTTATAGGAAACCCCGCCTGTAGCGAGTATAACCTTTTCCGCACAAACCTTATGGTGATCACTTACCTTTAATTCCAATTGAAATAGGTCATCTTTCCTTTCCAGCGTTAAAACACGCGCATTATATAAAAGTGTAACGTTATTCTCTAATAGATACTCCTTTAAGACCTTTACCACAGAAAAAGCCTTATTGGTTACAGGAAAAACTCGTCCCTTATCTTCTGTTTTAAAGATGAGCCCTTTTGCGTTAAAAAAATCTATTAGGTGATGATTGGAGAAGGTAAAAAACGCCGGCTTTAAAAAGGTGCCTTGTTTCCCGAAATTTTTTATGAATACCTCAAGGGAAGAGATATTAGTAATATTGCATCTTCCGTTGCCGGTAAGCAAAATCTTTTTACCAATAACATCATTTCTTTCAATTAATAGTACATTTTTTTTAAGCTGACTCGAACGTATTGCTGCCATAATGCCTGCTGGACCGGCTCCAACTACAGCGATATCATAAATAATCATGCATTACATCTCTAGTGTGTTTGATGGAACGTGCTTTTTACAAGGAAAAGTATATGAAAGTTCCTCTTATGTGTCAACCAAAGGATACTCACACAATATGGCTTGGCTGAGTTCGGCTCACGTAACTGCACTTGATACATAGAGAAGAAATGAAGAAACTTTCCAGAAAAATAATTGAAATATTTTAAATAAGTAGTACTGTAAGGATAGTAGATAGTAAATGATGAAAATTGCATCTGTTAATTGTTGTGCGGTGGAGTAAGGAAATCAACTCACTATGACCATTGCTAAGGAATTCAACAAAACTGCGTCGTACTATGATGACTGGGTCAGGAAAGCTATCCCCTGCTACGACGAAGTCTTTAAAGTAGCACTGGAATTGATCCCAGACGGCAGTGGCGAAAGCATGACCGTACTCGACTTGGGTGCCGGTACAGGGCTTTTTTCGCAACATGTCGTCGCACAATTGCCCAATGCACACTTCATCCTATGGGACATAGCAGAAGACTTACTCGAAGAGGCCCGCACACGCTTTGCTGACAAAGGAACTCAGTTTGAGTATGTGATCAATGACTACCGTGATCTCCATCAGGCGAATGTGGATATCGTGATTTCTAGCCTTTCGATCCATCATCTTTCAGACCCAGAAAAACAGAAGATTTTTGAGAAGATCTATTCAAGCCTTCGAAGCAATGGCATATTCGTAAACATCGACCAGATTGCAGGAGAAACGGAGAAGCTGGCAGATTTTTACTGGTCAACCTGGTTGGAAAAGATACGAGCATCAGGAGTAACCGAAGAACAGATTCAGGAAAGCATGAACAGACGAAAACAGTACGACCATGAGTCAAAAATGTTCGACCAACTGCATTGGTTGAAAAGGGCGGGATTCCAAGATGTCGAATGCGTCTACAAATACTATTTCATAGGGGTATTCTTTGGAAGAAAGGGATAGCGGTAGCAGAGCATAAAGTAAGCGCCTGTTTTTTAGACGATTGGATCTTTTATGCTGATAATAGATGAATTGATGCGTGGACTGGTCACGTTTTTCGTACCCGGGTTTTAGGTGAGTGGTTTGTGGGCAGGGATTTTAGGATCGATTGTAATCAGTATGGTGGGTTTGATTCCTTTGCTTCTCTGACGTAATGTTGAACTTAACGCCCTTCGGGCGGACTTTAGAAATTTATAGTCATTAAAAACTCAATGCTGTCCAAAATACCGTTAAATTGCCATATTGGGTAAACTAACCTATT
>CAYYOQ010000064.1:0-3089 GCA_964473235.1 uncultured Thermodesulfobacteriota bacterium
AGTTTGCAAAACGGTGTACCGTGGATGGAAAGAAAGGTTACCCACTACTGGCTAGACTTTATAGAAACCAATTACCTCTGAAACCTCTTGCTGTACCTTTTTCAAGGATTCTGTTTCCCTCATGGTGTGCGTGGAAGCACTGGCGGTCTCATGCATTCCCCGGTTGATATCCACCACAGACTGAGTTACCTGGTTGGTACCAAGGAATTGCTGGTGCGAGGCAAGGGAGATTTCATTGACTGAATCTACTGTTTCCTTGACGTTAATAATAGCAATGTCTATGGTTTTACCAGTCTCCAGTATCAACTTGATACCCTCTTCAACCCTCTTAATGCCCTGCTCCATTGCCATTACCGTCGAGTGAGTTGATGCCTGAATCTCCTCAATGAGGAAAGATATTTTAGCCGCAGCGTTTTGACTCTGATTTGACAGCACCCGTATTTCTGACGCAATGATCACAAATTCCCTCCCTCGGTCTCTCACCTTCGCTGCCCTGATGCCGGCGTTAATGGCAAGCATATCGGTTTGTGTGGCAATAGTTCTAACTTCCTTTAGAATCATGCCAATCTGATGTATTTCCTCACAGAGATTGAGCAGATACTCTGCTATGGTATTGACATACTCCTGAACGAGCGCAAATCGTTCAATACTCTTATTAACTGTTTTAATGCCCTCGAAGGAAACATCGAGGAGCTTCTGAGATTTCTTTGCAACCTCTTCAGCTTTTTTATGAATAAGCTTGGAATTAGTATTGAGTTCCTCAATGGTGGCTGCTATTTCATTAATGGAGGACGCCTGTTCGACGGTACTGTTTTCCTTTTGATGGGCAGCGTGTGCTATTTCAGTTGACACCACGCGGGACGATTCTATGATCTTCCTGATCTCCTCGATTTTCTGCTTCCAGGTTTTCACCATGGTATTTAAGGTAGTAGACAACCTCCCCAGCTCATCGTTAGAGCAAAGTGGCACCATCTCTCTTAAATCACCGTGAACAGCACCCCTGATGAGTGCGGTACACGTGGTAAGTGAAGTAGTAATCTGACGGCGCAGGAGATGGCCGCCTCCATTAACACAGAGGATAAAAAAGGCACAGATGGCTAAAAGCACAATCTTCAGCTTTCGCACCGTGTGGTGTTGATCCTGCAAGCTAAACCCTGATACCAGGTAACCACGCTTTCTTGCAACCTTCTCTTCACCGCTCTGTTTACTAAAGACAGGGGTAATTACTTTTAGCAGGTTCTTCTCTTTTTTAATAATCGTCTCATCGGTATCATAACTCAATAATTCTTTCAGCTCACCTATCTTTTCCTGATTATAAAAGAGAGGGGCTTCGGTAGTACCCTCAGTTGGTGTGGGAATAACCGCAAAGCCTATGAAATCGCTATTAGTGCTGAAATATTTGTAGAGCACTGACTTTACCTCATCCGCCAATTGGCTGCCAACCATATGCCCTAAATAGCGCGTGCTATGACTACTTATCGACTCATTCATCTGTTGTAAGTGAGCCAGCTTATCCCCCATGAGGTAGCGCTCAAACTGAAAGGGAATGAAGAAATAAATAAACAGGGTAAAGAAGAGCAGTGTCGCATTTTGATAGAAGAGAATTTTATTGGCTATCTTATTGATTTTTGGCGGTTTAACTGTTATTGTGTCCATAGTACTATTCCATCAAGGTTTTCTATTACTATCGTCAGTTATTTATAATATCTTTACATAAATCTCATATTCTTTAAGGTATACCATTAGACTCATTGTATACTCAACCCACCCCGTAAGGTGACCATATCAGAGCGGAGTTGCCATGAAAGCAAAAGTGTCTATTATACAGTGCGAGGATTATACACCTGACCAGGTATACCGGAAAGTGAAAGAGGGAATAAATCTCATTGGCGGTATAGATGCATTTGTCTCGAAAGGGGAAAAGGTATTGCTCAAGCCAAACTTCCTTGTAGGCAGGCCTCCAGAGAAGTGTGTCACCACTCACCCTGAGGTGGTGAGAGCGGTAGCCACGCTCGTGTTAGAGGCAGGAGCTCATCCCTTCATTGGTGATAGTCCCAACCTGGGTAGTACCTTGAAGGTGGCAGAAAAGTGTGGGGTGGCTCAGGTAGCGCGTGAACTCGGCATAGAGATTGTTGAATTTGAACCTGTGGAGGTTACTCATCCCCAGGGAAAGTTTTTCAAACGTTTCGTAGTGGGAAAGGCAGTGCGTGAGGCAGACAAAATTATTAACCTCCCTAAGCTTAAGACCCACAACCTGACCTTCCTCACCCTCGCGGTAAAAAATATTTTTGGTTGCGTTCCAGGAGCGCGGAAAGCCCAGTGGCATGTCAAAACATCCTCACAGGACAATGAATACTTTTCAAAAATGTTACTCGACCTCTATACCCTAATCAACCCTGTGCTCTCAGTGGTTGATGGGATTGTCTCTATGGAGGGAAAAGGTCCTGGCTCTGGCACACCACGAAACCTGGGCGTACTTATTGCTGGTACTGATGCGGTAGCAGTAGATGCCATCATCACCGAGATCGTGGGGGCACCACCAGAGCAATTCACCACTCTTAAGGTAGCCTTAAAGGAACACTATGGAGTTGCGCGTCGTGAGGAGATCGAAGTGCGGGGAGAAGCCCTTGAGAAGGTTAAGGTAGGTGATTATCAGTTTCCTCCCAAAATTATTGAGATCAAAGGGTTCCTCAAAACTTTTCTAGGATTTTTGAAGGGACCACTCACCACTCATCCTGAGATCGATACTACCAAGTGTGAACAATGTGCAAATTGTGCTGAAGCCTGCCCTTTGAAATGTATCACTGCCCTGGAAAACAAATTCATCATCAACTCCAAGGAGTGTATCCAGTGCCTGTGCTGCATGGAAGTATGTCCCCACGCTGCTATCGATCTCAAAGAAGGTTCTCTGTTAAAACTATTTAAGCACTTAAAAAAATAGTGATGAAAAAAAGTAGTGCGGTCACGCTCACTATAGGATTCATCGTTATCTGTACAATCGGCATGTACCTCTGGATCAGTGCGAGAGACAATACCTTTCAACCTGAAGAAAGGGAAGCAGGAGAGACTGAAACATCTTCTCAACTCCT
>CAYYOQ010000064.1:3189-9603 GCA_964473235.1 uncultured Thermodesulfobacteriota bacterium
AAAGGATGACTGCCCTGTGGTGCTGGTGAGTTGGGAAGATGCAACTGCCTATGCAGCCTGGGCAGGCAAGCGACTCCCTACCGAAGCAGAGTGGGAGAAGGCAGCCCGGGGAGGTTTAGAACAAAAACCCTATCCCTGGGGTCATAAAATTAAAGAAAAGCATGCCAACTACTTTACTACCATCACCTCTAAAAACATAATGAAGCCTGTCGGTACCTTCCTTCCTAACCTTTACGGAATCTATGATATCGTGGGTAATGTATGGGAGTGGTGTTACGACTGGTATGACGCTACCTACTACAGAGTGAGCCCCTATAAAAATCCACAGGGACCTCCACAGGGTTTCTATAGAGTATTCCGAGGAGGAGCCTGGATCAACCGAGAGGAACAATTGCGCTGTTCTGAACGGGCAAGGAATGTTCCTGACTATTGCAGTTATATCATCGGTTTTCGCTGTGCCCTCTCCTCAACCCCTCAGCCCACCTCATCTCGTGAAGGCTATTTACTAAACTAAAAGGGGTACCCACTACCTTTTCACTTCACTGTTCAAGGAGGTGAGGGAGTGTCCTTGTCTGAATGCCCCTATCGGCTAGTACCTCGAACAGTTCAACGAATTTCTCGCTGGACGCTGCAAAATTATCAACGTGGAAGGCAATGCCCACAAACTCTCCCGCCCCGGCGGTATCAAGTGCATTTACACTATCAACAAGCGTTACGTCCTTGGGGTGGCTAGTGGCATACATGCCATTGGTGATTTTGGTGGCCTGCTGGCCGTTATAGGTGACAATCTCCGGTGTACTAATGAGATCACTGGCACCGCTCACACCGCCGTCGGCGCTGTATATCATACCTGCGGGCCAGTCATCATCTCTATCTTCATCCATAGAAATACAACCGGTTGTTATCTGGCCATAGTCGGGAAGCTGATTCATCAGGGCCATCATCTCCTCAATGGTACCAATATCTTTTTCATGATGGGTGTACCCCGGCTGATTGGTATACCCGTTCCAGTACGCATGATGAGGCCCGTGGTGATGCAGGCCTATCAGATGGCCTCCTGTCCCCCACGCCCGCAGCACAGCAAGTCGGGCTTCATCCTGAAGAATATAGCTCGCCCACTGGGGATTAAATAGAAGATTCAGCTTTAAGGAATAGAGGTCAGCGGTATCAACAAGCTCAATGAGCGTATCCCAGTATGTCTCAGGGTTTTCAGTAGTTTTGGGATTGCTGCCCGGCTCCATATGAATAACGATAAATACGTTATCCTCTTCAGGAGGTTCGCATGCACTGCCAATGAAGAGGAACATGCAGAGCAGAATTAAATTTTTAAAACTGTCTTCATACTATTCCCCTATGCTTATTACTACCGAGAGCAGGTAATAGTTTGCAAAACTTCGCATGATCATTGCGAGCTTTAGCAATCTCTTTTTTATTATTGCTTTTCAGATTGCCGATCCTGTTCTGAGCTTTACTGATATTGCTTCGGTTATCTTTCAAACCTCGCAATAACACAATACCCGCCCTCAGAGAGGAATCACACTTCTTGCAATGAATATCAGGATGCTTTAAAGCGCTCCCGTAATATCATTCCTTCTTCAACCAATCGCAGCATTTGATCAATTGCAAAAGGCTTCTGAATTACCAGATCAACCCCCTTGCCTTTTATCTCAGATTCATCCATCCTTATATTCCACCCTGTGATTAGAACCACCGGTACTTTTTCATTGATACTTTTGACTTTTTCCGCCACCTGCCACCCTGACATCACTGGCATCCCCAGATCAGTAAATACCAAATCAAATTCTTTCTCCTCAAAGAGTTCAATTCCTTCAATTCCATCAGCGGCAATATCCACCTCATGACCATACTTAGTAAGAATATCTGAAAGAAGTTTTCTTAGATCTCTCTCATCATCTATCACCAGTATCCTTGCCTTCTTCCGTTCAGTTGAGGGTGGCATTACTTTCTCTTTTTTGCCTGTCCCTTCATCGCTGGGGAGGATAATGGTAAAGGTAGTCCCTTGTCCCTCAATACTATGTACCGTAATCGTCCCCCGATGTCGATTGATAATACCATAGGATACACTTAAACCCAATCCACTTGATTGAGGACCCTTAGTGGTAAGGAATGGATCAAATATCCTTTCTCGTAAGGCTCTTGGAATGCCAACGCCGTTATCTTCTACTTCAATCTTAACATTGCCACCCTCTCTAAAAGTCTTTAGTATAAGTTGCCCGCCCTGTGGCATGGCATCCAGGGCATTGTTAATGAGATTGATGAAGACTTCCCCTAGCTCTGAGGCACTTCCCGCCACCGGGGGAAGAGGAGTGAGAAATCTCTGAATGGTCACTACTATCCCTCTCGATTCAGCTTCGTCTTTCCATCTTGTCCTGGTAGCTTCCAGAGCATGCTCTACAATGTGATTAACATCAAGTGAGGTTAAATAGTCACCATCTTCCTTTCGCCGAGCAAATTCCTGAATCCTCCTCACCGTCTCAGCACCATCCCATGCTGCCCTTTCAATAACCTCTAAACCTTCCTTCAGCTCAATCACCGACTTCTCTTTCTCCAGTATCCCGGGAAGTGGTATAAGGGTCATCTTTAACAACTGAGTTCGTCCAAGAATCGCTGCCAGCCGATTGTTAAAATCATGGGCTACTCCTCCTGCAAGCTCCCCCAGCGACTTGAGCTTTTCAGCGTGGAGGAGCTTATTTTCCATATTCTTCCTCTCAGTCACGTCTCGAATAATGCAGTATATAATCTTTGTTCCACCTACCTCTATTGCCGAGTAAGTGGTTTCAATAAGCATCTCTTGACCATTCTTCTTTAAGGACCTTCCTTCGAGCGGTTCCCTACTTATAAAATTGTTAGTTTCTTCATATTGTTCTAACCACGTTCGGTGTCTTTCCCTCTCAGAGAGCGGCAACATTACCATAAACGATTTTCCAACTATTTCATTAGCAGCATATCCAAAGATCTCTTCTGCTTTTCTATTAAATGATAATATTATTCCCTCTTCATCAGTAGAATAAATGGCATCATTGGCATTCTCAAATATGCTGCGATATTTTTCTTCAGAGAGTTTTAAGGCTTCCTCTGTATTTTTTCTTTCAGTAATGTCTCTCACACTCGTTAATGACCCGGTAATGTCACCTTTTTTATCCTTTAAAAGCACTATATTCATCTCGACATCAATGGGATGACCATCACTTCTCAAAAACGTGCACTGAAAGTCTGTAACTGCACCTTCTTCCATTAACGTGGTAAACAGCTCTTTACTTCTTCCTTCATCTTCTTTTCCTTTAATAAAAAACTCTTTGGGACGCTTTCCTTTAAGTTCATGCTCCGAATAGCCGAGCATTCTTTCTATCGCCTCATTCACCATAGTGATAAAACCGTAGGTATCAGTAACTATAATGCCGTCTAGTGACGTTTTAAAAATATTTTCTAAAAACTCTCTCGCCTCCCTGATCTCTCTCTCTGCCAATCTTCGATCAGTGATGTCTCGGCAGAGCGCAATTGAACCTCCCACTTCTCCCCGGTGGTCTTTGAGCAAAGAGATGGTTGCTTCGATAGGTACAATGATTCCATCTTTTCTAATCTGGTATGTCTCATAGTGGGTTACCCTCCCTTTTTCAAACAGTTCATTCGCGATCTCCGCATTATACTTAAGATACTCCTCAGTAAGGGTAATCTGTTCTCCCGTAGTAGAGGGAAAACATCCCTCACCGGGGGAAAGCTCAAAAACGTGCTTAATTAAAAGTTCATCTTCCTCATACCCCAGCATCCGAAGCACCGCCTCATTGACAATACTCACGCGGCCCTGCTCATCGCATACGATAATAGCATCCCCTGAGTTGGTGAGTACATCCCGCAGCGTTTCTTCAGTCTCCTGCACCTTGCGTTCAATAACCTTTTCTCCTTTCCTTAGGTCTTCAACTATCCCTATCGCTTCTTCTATGTCCCCTTCTTTATCTTTTACCAGCATCGCTCGTAATCGCACCGGTACCGCATGCTTTTTCTTATCAAATAATTCCATCGCAAGGGGAGATTCAGCCGCACGGTTGAAGTGATATGTTTTAATCTGTTTAATGAGAGCGCTTGTCTTCTCGACCTTATCGCTCTTATACACCAGTTCGGAAAAATTGACACCTGTGAGCCCATCGTGTTCATAGCCGAGGAGTTTCTCGAAGGTGGCATTACATCTTAGAATTCTGCCTTCTTTATCAACGATGAAGACACCCTCGACAGTACTCTCAAAGAGGGCTTCAATATATTTAACTGACTTTTCTTTATCAAAAAGATGCATATCAGACTCCAGCCAGATTTTTGGATGCACCTGTCTATTTCGGAAACGCTATAAAAATACTTTATGGAAAACTTATAAGAATAAAAATAGAGAATCGAGGTGGTGAGGTGTTACATCCTGTATCAGAAAGGATCACCCTCTTTCTCCCCTCTCAAAGCATTTTATTTAGCAACCCTTGGGGGTGCACGAGCACTTCATCTCGAAGATAAGATCGGAAGTTTCCTGGTGGGTAAGGAAGCTGTATTTAAATTTATCTTTATCCTTTACACAGAAAGTGATTAGTAGTATAAGGAAAAATTAACAATATTTTCACCTACCATGACGGAGGATGCTATGAAAAAACATTTGTGTAAAACCATATCAATAGTTTCCGGCTTCTTTGCAGTGAGCGCACTACTATTGTTCTTTTCACAGTGCGGGCTCTATATGAATATACCTGAAGCACTAGAAACTTTTTTAGCAAAAGATGGAACTACCTGGGAGAGGGTAAGTACGCCAGGCTTCGGTAATGATAATAATCTTTCAATAGTAGCAATGGCAGACTACCAGGGCCATCTCTATGTTATGACCAGAAATGAGGCTGAAGGTGCTGAGGTGTGGAGGACTGCGGGGACGTTATGGGAACAGGTGTTATTCCCCAATGGAGAGACTAATGGCATCTATGGTAACATCTTAATCAATAATTTGTTTGCCGATATGATCGTATTTAAGGATAAACTCTATTTTGGTTTTTCCTCAGGATTTCAGGGCTCAAATCGGAGATCAGCGGGCTGCGAGATCTGGCGATATGATGGTTACAATTGGGAGCCGGTTATTTCTGATCAGAAGGATGTTGATGAACAAGGAACAATAACCGCTATTGAAGGTTGTGCAGATGATGATCAAGAAACCACTGCTCGAATCATCGATGACACTAAGAACTGGCAACCTGACCAATGGGCAGGAGGCGCACTCCAGATAACCTCGGGCAACGGAAAGTTCAGAAAATTTGATATTATAAGCAATACTTCACATACCCTCACTATTCAGGATAATGAGCTTTCCGGTGAAACGGGTACTGAATTTACCAACTGCGGTAGCATCCACTATATCAACCCATTTCCCGCCTTTGAATACGACGTCGGTCCTGTAGAAGTTGGCAACAGCTATGAAATCGGGATCGGCTCTGATGAAAATGGTTTCGGCGATTACTGGAACAGGGCTATCAATACTATGGTGCTCTTTAATAACAGACTGTATGCGAGCACCGGGCTAAATTATGAATATGGCGCTCAAGCCTGGTACACAGAGGATGGGGAAAGCTGGACATTGACCAACCCTGAGCGCAGTTTTGATTTGTTCCATGTAGATTCCACCTATCCCTACGGCAAGAAGCCTGTGGTAGTTACCATTCTCAGCATGTGCCCTTCATCGGTATCAGGTGAAGAACTCCTTTTTGGCGGAGGAACCGGTTCCACCGGGAGCGCGGGGCGCTGTGCCCGCATGGCAAAACTCATCGACAACACCTGGGAAGTCATCGTTGATGCAAATGTGGATGATAATGACACCGGTACCAATGAAAACGGTTTCGGTGATGGTATGGAGTGTACCATGTATAGAGGAAATTTTATGCCCTGGAGCCTTGCCGACTTTAACGATAAACTATATGTAGGCATTAATACACTGGGAGGAACACGGGTCTTGTACACCCCTAACGGGAGCTCCGAAGATGGCAGTTGGTTTTTTAGCGTGGGAGGTGATTCCGGCATTCCCAATGGATTTGATGGAGTGACCAATCCAGGTTTATCTGCGGGAGTGGGAGAAACCGTTTATCAAAATATCGTGAGTAACCTCTTTCCCTTTGATAACTATTTGTATGCTGGTTTAATATCCGCCTATGTACCTCCTTTAGGGGGAACTGAGGAATACCTTACAGGCTCTCAGATTTGGAAAACCAGTGATGGCATCACATGGCAGCAGGTTATCGATGATGGACTTGGTGACAACTACATCATAACATTTGAAGCATTTACGGTGTTCAATGATACACTCTATGTATCAGGAAGCAAAGGTGCTAATTCAGTTATGGGTGGTCTAGGAGGAGCAAAGATCTTTAGATTAGCTCA
>CAYYOQ010000065.1:0-9595 GCA_964473235.1 uncultured Thermodesulfobacteriota bacterium
TACCTAACCTTGATGATCTCGTAAAAAGTCAAAGACATCCCCTCTCCCTTGAAGGAAGAGTGTTGGGGTGAGGGTGAAAATAAAGATATTGCAATCAGTTATGTTCTCAATGCCTCAATCCTTTTTACGTCAAAAAATCCTGCTATATTTTGATTGACTTTTACAGGATGAATTTCTAGAATAACCAATTACTTCAAACTGCTAAGAATAGCAATTTAAAAGCAGATAAAAACATATCAAACTATAAGTGGTTATTCAATAATAAAAGCTTGATTCCTGTGGACACTAGGTATGATGTCATAATTGTAGGAGGGGGACCTGCCGGACTCACTGCGGGTATCTATGCCTCCCGAGCACGGCTTGCCACGCTTCTGGTAGAAAAGCTAGCCCTGGGGGGTCAGGTAAATAGCAGTGAAAAGATTGAAAACTACCCCGGCTTTGAGCAGGGAATCTCAGGTATCCAATTAATCAGCAACCTGGAGAAACAGGCAAAAGGATTTGGCCTTAAAGTAGAAATAGGAACCGCTCAGGAACTCACCCTACTCAATGACCATACCAAGAAGGTACATAGTAATGGTACAGAACTACTCTGCAAAGCTCTCATTATCGCCACTGGAAGCGAGCCTTATAAGCTGGGCGTAGAAGGAGAAGAAAGACTGATCGGCCGTGGGGTGTCTTACTGTGCTACCTGTGATGGGCCCTTCTTCAGAAATAAAGACATTGCGGTCGTCGGAGGCGGAGATGCAGCAGTGGAAGAGGCTCTCTTCTTAAGCAAATTTGCACAAAGGGTGTATATCATCCACCGTCGCGATCAACTGAGAGCTATCAAAATCCTTCAGGAGAGGGCGTCTGCGAAGGAAAACATATCCTTTATCTGGAATACGGTGGTTGAGAAGATTGAGGGAGAGCAGACGGTAACGTCAGTACGCTTAAAAAATCTAAAAGACACGCGCACCTCAACCCTTAAGGTTGAGGGCATTTTCATCTACGTGGGACTTAGGCCAAATACCTCCTGGTTGAAGCGCACCCTTACTTTGACTGAGCAGGGCTTCATTGAAACCAATGAGCAAATGGAAACATGTCTACCTGGTGTATTTGCTGCGGGAGATGTGAGGAACAAGTTGCTACGGCAAATTGCCACTGCGGTAGGTGATGGGTCGACGGCAGCCTTCGCAGCAGAAAAATATCTAGAATCACTCAAACCATAACGACAGAGGTAATTTCTATGGAGACAAAATTGTTAAGAAACATTGCACTCCTTTCTCACGGAGGTGCGGGAAAGACTTCACTTGCTGATGCCTTCCTCTTCGATGCCAAGGTCAATACCCGACTGGGCAGGGTCGATGAGGGTACTTCTCTCTTTGATTACGAACCAGAAGAGCTTAAGAGAAGAAAAACCTTAAGCTCTTCCCTCCACCACTTTAAGTGGGAGAAATGTGAAATTACTATTATTGATACTCCAGGTGATGCACACTTTTCAGCCGATGTCCGGAGCTGCCTGCACATGGTTGACGCCGCGATTGTGATCATCGATGCTGTTTCGGGCGTACAGGTTAACACTGAAAAGGTATGGCAGTATGCGAGCTCTTTTGGCCTTTCCAAGCTTATCTTTATCAATAAAATTGATATGGAGCGCGCACACCTATCTCCGGTGCTTAAGAGTAGTGAAGAAATTCTCGGGATAAAGCCCCTGGTCCTGCAAATGCCGGTAGGTGAAGAATCTTCTTTCTGTGGTATCATTGACCTCATCACCATGAAGGCTCTGATCTACGCTGATGATGCGAGTGGAAGATACAAAGAGGAGAATATACCGGAAGAGCTCCGTCCACGCGCAGAGGAGCTGAGAGCTAAAATGATTGAGGATATTGCTGAATCAAGCGATGAACTGCTTGAAAAATATTTAGAGGGGACCGCATTAACCTCTGAGGAAATTGAAAGTGCCCTCAAACGTGGCGTGGTATCAGGCTCGCTGGTTCCCGTGCTCTGTGGCTCAGCATTTAAGAATATTGGACTGCAACCAGTGCTCAACCTGGTGGCACAATGTTTTCCCTCCCCCATGGAGCGAAAACCGTTCAAAGGCATCAATCCCTCCACTCAAAAAGAAGAAGAGAGGGGTGCTGCCAAGGACGATCCATTTTCTGCGTTTGTGTTTAAAACGGTTGCCGATCCCTACGCAGGCAAACTCACCATCTTTCGGGTGATTTCAGGTACGCTCAATTCCGATTCCTCCGTGTATAATGCTACTAAAAACATAAAAGAGCGCATTGGCCAGATTATGAAAATTGAGGGCAAAAATCAGAAGGCGTCCAATCCAGCCATCGCTGGTGACATTGTGGCAGTAGCAAAACTTAAAGAGACAACCACTGGCGACAGTTTCAGCGATGAAAAACACCCTGTCGTATTTAAGAATATTGACCTTCCCGAACCCGTGATGCAATTGGCACTAGAACCGAAAACCAAAGCTGATGAAGATAAACTTATCTCCTCTCTCTCACGTCTCATGGAAGAAGACTATACCCTTAAAACTCGAAGAGAAGAACAGACCAAAGAATTCATCATCGCGGGCATGGGACAAACCCACCTGGATGTGGTCATTGAGAAAATGCAAAGAAAATTTGGTGTCAATGTAGAGGTAAAAACACCCAAGGTTGCCTACAAAGAAACCATTAAGGGAACCTCAAAAGCACAAGGGAAGTACAAGAGACAGTCGGGAGGAAGGGGTCAGTATGGTGACGCCTGGTTGGAGGTTGAGCCCCTGCCACGAGGTCAAGGATTTGAGTTCGCAAATAAAATTGTGGGAGGAGCTATCCCCCGCCAGTATATCCCCTCGGTTGAAAAAGGTGTCATTGACTCAATGCAAGGGGGGGTGCTTGCTAAATATCCTGTGGTAGATCTGAAGGTAACGCTCTACGATGGCTCCTACCATGATGTTGATTCATCTGATATGGCCTTCAAGATCGCTGCTTCCATGGGCTTTAAAAAAGCCATACAGGAAGCACGACCCGTATTACTGGAACCGATTATGAATGTAGAAGTTACCGTTCCTGACGATTGCATGGGAGATGTGATTGGCGACCTTAACGGTCGAAGGGGAAGAATTTTAGGGATGGAACCAAAAATCAGTTATCAGATACTCAAAGCTCAAGTACCGATGGCTGAGACATTAAAATATGCCTCCGATGTAACCTCCATTACCGGGGGCAGAGGCACCTTTACTATGGAATTTTCTCACTATGAGGAAGTTCCCAGCCAGATAAGTGAACAAATTATCGCCCAACGCAAATCGGAACTGGGGCAGGAAGAATAGATGAAAAATAATGTGTTCTCCGTAGGTATTATCACCATCAGTGATAAGGGCGCAGCAGGAGCGAGAGAAGATGTAAGTGGTCCAGAGATTGAAAAAATCATCGCCTCACTGCACGCTGAAGTAAAGTGCTATAAAATAGTACCAGACCATAAGGAACTGATTGCCACCACCATCATAGAATTTGTAGATAATAAAAAGTTGGATCTTGTGATTACCACTGGGGGCACGGGTGTAAGCCCGAGGGATGTTACGCCGGAGGCAACCTACGAGGTCATTGAAAAGGAAATTCCCGGAATGGCTGAGGTCATGAGAAGTGAGGGGTTAAAAAAAACACCCCACGCTATGATTAGCCGTGCGGTTGTCGGCATTCGCCACAAATCACTTATTGTGAATCTACCAGGAAGCCCCAAAGCAGTGAGAGAAAATCTCTCGGTACTGCTACCCGCACTCCCCCATGCCCTCTCCAAGATTAAAGGAGATGAAAGTGAATGCGCCAGCGGCGAGTGAAGGGTGCTTCTGCCCTACTACACCTTAACCAGCCTTGCCTCTTTCCATGTCACGCGTAGCTTCTTTAGATCTCGGGACACACACCTTTAGGCTTTTAATCGCGGAGGTTTCTCCTCCCTGCTTTTCCACCCTTCATACTGAAAGGGCTATTACCCGTTTAGGTGAGGGACTCCTTCACCAAAAATCCATTAACCCTCGGGCCATGGAGAGAGGCCTGGAGGTAGTGCAACATTTTGCCCAGCTCATTAAACACCATAACGTTGATAATGTATATGCAGTAGCTACCAGCGTGGTGCGAGAGGCACATAATGGAAGTGAATTTATTGACCGGGTCTATGAGCGCACCGGAATAATGGTGAGAATACTCTCCGGTTTTGAGGAGGCACTCCTGACCCTGCGTGGCGTCCTCTCAGTGGTAGAAAGCGAAACAGAGAAATGCCTGGTGTGTGATATTGGAGGAGGGAGTACGGAATTTATGCTCACCGAAGATTCCACCCCGATACACATTGTAAGTCTCAACCTGGGGGTTGTTCACCTCGCAGAACGATACCTTACCGCAGATCCACCAGATACCAGTAACCTCATGCTTCTAAGAAACACCATCCGGGAGAGCCTTCAACACGTTGCTATCCCTCAAGAAATGATAACTCATCACCTTGCCCACTACACCTTGATTGGTACCGCAGGAACAGTTACCACCCTGGCGGCAATGGCTCAAAAGTTAAAACAATATGAGCCATCCAAAATTAATAACTATTGCCTCACCAGAGAAACCACTGAAGATATCTTTAACCATTTAAGCCACCTCTCGTATGCGGAGCGAAGAGGCATTCCCGGGTTGGAGGAAGGGAGAGAAGGAGTAATCATCCCGGGTGCCGCCGTGGTACTTGAGATAATGGAACTCTTTGGCTTTGCAAAACTTACTGTCTCTGATGCAGGACTGCTCGAAGGTATCATACTGGATGCACTCGCACCGCGTGAGTAATAAAACTACTATTCATTGGTTCCTGTTGCGGTTACACACTTTCATCTACTACCACAGTTCCTTGCTGCTTTTACCTTGACACCGGGATAAAAGTAGGATAATTTTTTTCATCTCACAACCCACTCACGACTCCACAAATGTCCGGTAGACTCTGCACCAGGCACAGGAGTGCGCATTTCGCGCAGTAATTACCTGAGTGCGCATCGGTGAAAGGTAGAGTCACCACTACTATGCTCACCATCACTTTAAGAAGAGGAGTACTCATACATGACAGATGTTGAATTACCCTTAGGATTAACCTTCGATGATGTCTTGTTAGTTCCCGCCTATGCTGAAGTACTTCCCAAAGACATAGATGTCTCAACCCAGTTAACACCCTCCATTAAGCTCAATATTCCACTGGTAAGTGCAGCCATGGACACGGTTACTGAATCCCGCACCGCGATCAGTATGGCTCGGGAGGGCGGTATTGGCATCATTCACAAGAGCCTCTCCATAGAGGATCAGGTGCTCGAAGTAGATAAAGTAAAAAAGTCAGAAAGCGGCATGATCGTAAACCCTATTACCATTCACCCCGAGCAGAAACTGTATGAAGCACTTGAGATAATGGCGCGCTACCATATCTCGGGAGTTCCGGTGGTAAAGAATAATAAATTAGTTGGTATTCTTACCAATCGTGATCTGAGGTTCGAAACCAATCTCACTCAGCAGATCTCTGAGGTAATGACCACAGAGAGTCTCATCACCGTTCCTGAAGGCACTGCTCTTGATGAGGCTAAAAAGATTCTCCACAAAAACCGAATAGAAAAACTTTTAGTCGTCGACGAGAAGCATAATCTTAAAGGTCTGATCACCGTGAAGGATATTGAGAAAATGGAAACGTATCCTAACGCCTGCAAAGACCACCTAGGAAGACTAAGGGTTGGTGCTGCCATGGGAGTAGGTCCAGAGAGGCGCGCGCGCGCAGAGTCACTTATCAAAGCAGGAGCTGACGTTATTGTGATCGATACTGCCCATGGACACTCCAAGGAGGTACTCACCACTATTAGAGAATTTAAACAACACTTCCCCGACTGCCAACTGATCGCAGGCAATGTTGCCACCGCCGAAGCTACCGAAGCACTCATCCAATCGGGTGTCGATGCGATAAAGGTAGGGGTAGGCCCCGGCTCTATCTGCACTACCAGGGTGATTGCAGGCATTGGCATTCCTCAGGTTACCGCCATTATGAACTGCCGTAAAGTAACCGACAAATACGGAATTACCCTGGTCGCTGATGGCGGAATAAAATTTTCTGGGGATATTACCAAGGCAATTGCCGCGGGTGCCCACACGGTGATGATCGGGAGCCTCTTTGCCGGTACCGAAGAGAGTCCTGGTGAAACCATTCTCTTTCAGGGCAGAAGCTATAAGGTATATCGAGGTATGGGATCACTGGAAGCAATGAAGCAGGGAAGCAAAGACCGCTATTTTCAGTCTGAAGTGGAAAATGAAAAAAAGCTCGTTCCTGAAGGCATTGAGGGACGAGTCCCCTATCGGGGAAATCTCTCTTCAAGCATCTACCAGCTAGTGGGGGGATTAAAGGCGGGGATGGGCTACGCGGGGTGTAAAACTATTCAAGAGCTTCGCACGAAAGCTTCCTTCATCAAGATTACCCCCTCCGGGTTAAAAGAAAGCCATGTCCACAGTGTCTTTATCACCAAGGAAGCCCCTAACTATCGCTTGGAGCAGGAATAGCAGATGAAAAAAAATCTTCACCAGGGGAAAATTCTTATCCTTGACTGTGGTTCCCAATACACCCAGCTTATCGCACGCAGGGTAAGGGAATGTAAGGTATATTCTGAAATTCGTCCCTTTAATTGCTCCCTAGAGGAAATAAAAAAGTTTAACCCCCAGGGCATCATCCTCTCCGGTTCTCCCGCAAGCGTGTACGATAAAGGAGCCCCCTCTATCAACCCCACCCTCCTCACCACCAGTGTTCCTTTACTCGGCATCTGCTACGGTATGCAACTCATCTGCCACCTCCTGGGTGGAGAGATAGAAAGGTCTCACCAGAGAGAATACGGCTATGCCCAGCTCCTGGTAGACGATCACTTAGACCTATTTAAAAATCTTAACCATCGACTTCACCTTGAGGTGTGGATGAGTCATGGAGACAGGGTAAAGGTACTGCCCCCCCATTGTACCACCATAGCCCACAGTAAAAACTCACCCATTGCGGCAATGCGATCTAGTCAGTATCCCCTCTACGGTGTGCAATTTCACCCTGAAGTTATCCACACTCCCCAGGGAAAACAGATCATAGAAAATTTTCTCTATCACGTCTGCCACTGTAAACCTCTCTGGAATATGAGGTCCTTTATCGAATCCTCTATTGAAGACATTAGAAAGAAGGTGGGCAAAGACCGGGTAATCTGTGGCGTAAGTGGTGGGGTAGATTCAACCGTGGTGGCAGTGCTCCTCCACCAAGCTATCGGTACACAACTAAGCTGCATTTTCATTGATAATGGGCTACTGAGAAAGAATGAGGCAGAAAAGGTGATCGAGGTATTTCGTAATCGCCTCCAGATAGACCTCATCCATGTGAACGGTGCAGAACACTTCCTCACCAAGCTCTCAACGGTCACCGATCCCGAAAAGAAAAGAAAAATTATCGGGGAGCAATTCATTTCCCTCTTTGAAAAAGAAGCAGAAAAAATAAAAGCTGTTAGATACCTCGCTCAAGGTACCCTTTACCCTGATGTGATTGAAAGTGTTTCTCTCAAAGGACCCTCCGCCACTATTAAGAGTCACCATAATGTAGGTGGACTTCCAGCACGTATGAAACTCAAACTGATTGAACCCCTGCGTGAGCTCTTTAAAGATGAGGTGCGCGCAATAGGTCAAGAACTTGACATACCAAAAGAAATTATTAACCGCCAACCTTTCCCCGGACCGGGGTTGGCGATCCGCATCATCGGTCCTGTCACCAGAGAGTCCCTTGCGGTCCTGAGAGAGGCTGACGCAATCGTACTGGAAGAAATCAAAAAGGCTTCACTCTATGATAAGGTGTGGCAATCTTTTTCTGTCCTCTTGCCGGTTAAAACGGTAGGGGTGATGGGTGATGAGAGAACCTATGAGAATGTGGTTGCCTTGAGGGTGGTAACCAGTATGGATGGGATGACCGCAGACTGGGCAAAGCTCCCCTATGAACTCCTCACGACCATCTCCAATCGGATTATTAATGAGGTAAGGGGAGTTAATCGAGTAGTGTATGATATTTCATCTAAGCCACCCGGCACTATTGAGTGGGAGTAAGCGTAGGGCAGGTGTAAGCACTCAGCGGACAGCACTTACGGATGGGGGTGAGAGGATAGCAGCGAGATAAGGAGTGAGGCTGAGATAATTTCTTATTTATATTTTACCTACTGCCTCTGGTCTTTAACCTCTGACGTCTGCCACCTGAACCCTGTAATCCTTTGCCTCTTAAACCCTTACTATACTAAACAATCCTTGCCCCACAGCATTAGTAAGAGTACATCCTTTTATTAAACCTACGCTTCCTTGAGTGAGTACCATGAAACACGCCGAATTTGTTCACCTCCATCTTCACACCCACTACAGCCTCCTGGACGGCGCCATCCGCCTCGATCAACTCTTTACCATGGCTCATAAATACAAGATGCCGGCACTCGCCATCACTGATCACGGTAATATGTTTGGCTCCATTGAATTCTATCAACAGGCTTACCATGCTGGGATAAAACCCATTATTGGCTGTGAAGTGTATGTGGCTCCAGGGAGCCGTTGGGAAAAGGACGCCAGAGGCATCTCGGAATCATCGTACCACCTCATTCTGCTTGCAAAAAATCATCTGGGCTATAAAAACCTAATGTCGCTGGTGAGCAAAGGGTACCTGGAGGGATTTTACTATCGTCCCCGTATTGACAAAGAGCTGCTCAAATCCCATAACGAAGGCCTGATTGCCTTGAGTGCGTGTCTTCACGGTGAGATCGCAACCCACCTGGTCAATAACGCCCCTGAAAAGGCACGGCGGGCAGCAGAAGAGTACCGTGAGATTTTCGACAATCGCCGCTTCTACCTGGAACTTCAAGAAAACAAAATACCCGAACAGAAGATGGTCAATCACGCCCTGCAGGATATGGCACAAGAACTTTCCCTTCCGCTGGTTGCCACCAATGATTGCCACTATTTAAGAAAAGAAGAAGTGCGTGCACACGAGATATTACTCTGCATCCAAACCGGTAAAACCTTACGCAGCCCTGACCGCATGAAATTTTCTACCGATGAGTTCTATTTTAAAGCTCCCCAAGAAATGGTTGAACTGTTCTCCTATGCACCTGAAGCCATTAAAAATACCTTAGAAATCGCTGAGCGATGTAACCTAGAAATTAAATTCAACGAACTGCGCTTTCCCCACTACCACCTTCCTGAAGGGGGTAACTTAAATGACTACCTGGAGGTGTGCGCGCGCGAGGGTCTCCAAAAGCGCCTCCAGCGTTATACACAGAGAAAGGATTTCCAGGAACTCTCTTACCGCTACCACCAGAGGCTCGAGACAGAACTGGGCATTATTAAAGATACCGGTTTCACCACCTACTTTCTGATTGTAGCAGATTTTGTTAACTATGCCAAAACGCACGGTATCCCGGTTGGCCCCGGACGTGGTTCTGCCGCGGGGAGTCTGGTAGCCTACGCCCTTACCATCACCGAGGTTGATCCTCTCACCTATGGGCTCCTCTTTGAAAGGTTTCTCAATCCGGAGAGAATCAGTCAACCAGATATAGACATTGACT
>CAYYOQ010000066.1:0-9471 GCA_964473235.1 uncultured Thermodesulfobacteriota bacterium
AGCGCTTCACTCTCATCCTACTGTTTTAGGGCTGCCCTAATGAAGCTCTTAAAGAGGGGGTGGGGAGCCATGGGACGTGATTTAAACTCGGGGTGAAATTGACAGGCTACAAACCAGGGATGTGAAGGGATTTCTATAAGTTCCACGAGCTCACCATTGGGCGAGGTGCCACTCATCTTTAAACCTGCTTTGGTAAGTATTTCTCGGTAGTGGTTATTAAACTCATAGCGATGTCGGTGCCTTTCGGAAATTTCTGGTTTCCTATAGGCTTCATATGCCCTGCTCTTCTTTTGCAATCTACAAGGATACGCACCCAGTCTCATGGTGCCACCCTTGGCAGATTGATCATTCCTGGTGTGGGTAATCTGAGTTTTATCGTCAACCCACTCTTTTAACAGCGCAATAACCGGGTGAGGGGTGTGAGGATCAAACTCTGTACTATGAGCCCCCTTTAATTTACCTACATTCCTGGCAAATTCTATTACCGCGAGCTGCATTCCCAGACAAATGCCTAAGAAGGGAATCTTACGTTCTCTGCTGCAGTGGATAGCCTTTATCTTACCCTCAATCCCCCTACTTCCAAAACCTCCGGGTACCAGTATCCCATTGGCATCACGGAGGAGTTCACTCACCCCTTCCCTTTCGATTTTTTCTGAATCAATAAACCTTAAATTGACCTTTGCTTCATTGGCGAGCCCCCCGTGTAAGAGAGCCTCGTTCAAACTCTTGTAAGAATCCTCCAAATCAACGTACTTTCCTACAATGGCAATGGTAGTAGTGTACTTTGGCTCCTTTATCTTTTTCACGATTTTTCGCCACGGGTCCAAGCGGGGAGACCCTGTCCAGATATTGAGTTTCTCAGCGATCTTTTCATCTAATCCTTCTTGGTGGAACAGCAGTGGTACTTCATAGATGGTTTCCACATCCTTGGCGGTAATAACCGCATTCTTCTCCACATTACAAAAGAGGGCGATCTTGGTTTTTATTTCAGGGGAGAGCAAACGGTCGGTCCTGCACAATAAAATATCAGGCTGAATCCCTATCTCTCTCAATTCCTTTACACTGTGCTGAGTAGGCTTGGTTTTTAACTGGCCCGCAGTTGCGATAAAGGGAACCAGGGTAAGGTGGATATAGAGAACGTTCTCCTTTCCCAAATCACCCTTTAACTGCCGTATCGCCTCCAGGAAGGGAAGTGATTCGATGTCTCCCACCGTACCCCCGATCTCCACAATGACCACATCAACCTCATTACCAACTTCTAAGATGTTCCTTTTTATCTCATCAGTAATGTGGGGAATAACTTGTACCGTTCCTCCAAGGTAATCCCCTCTCCGCTCTTTAGAAATAACCGCATCATAGATTTGCCCTGTGGTAAAATTGTTTTTTCTACTCAACCTTGCAGTAGTAAACCTCTCGTAGTGACCAAGATCCAAATCTGTTTCCGCACCATCATCGGTTACAAATACTTCTCCATGCTGGAAAGGGTTCATGGTTCCTGGATCAACGTTGATGTAGGGGTCAAGTTTCTGGAGGGTAATTTTCAAACCTCTCGATTCCAGCAAGGCGCCGATGGCTGAAGATGCCAATCCTTTCCCTAGAGAGGAGAGCACACCACCGGTGACGAAAATAAATTTTGGTTTCATAGTACTCTGACCCTTACCTGAAAGCGAGGGGTGTTTCTTCTTAAAGGTTACGCCCTTTTACCCTGGTACGTACCCGCACTACATCCTCCGGGGTATCAACTCCAAGAGAGTCATACTCTGTCAAGGCAAGCTTTATCCGATACCCATTTTCCAATGCCCTCAACTGCTCCAGTCTCTCCCGCTTCTCCAAGGGTGACGGACCTAACGCAACAAATTTCATCAAAAATTCTTTTCTGTACACATAGAGACCAATATGTCTAAAGCCAAGAGGGAGAGACTCACCTCGCTCTTCACCGCCGCAATAGGGTATGGGGGCACGGGAAAAATAGAGGGCATAACCATCCCGATCGGTCACCACTTTTACTACATTGGAATTCAACACCTCTTCTCTTTGCCTGATCGGCGATCGTGCTGATGCCATATAGACGTCGGCATTATCAACCACCAGCCTCACTACCTCATCAATCACCCGAGGCTCAATCAGAGGTTCATCTCCCTGGGGGTTAACCACAATGTCACAGGAAAGACGCGCTGCCACCTCGGCAACCCTATCCGTCCCACTCCCATGGTGGGGTGAGGTAAGCTGCACCTCTCCGCCAAACTGCACTACCGTCTTTAGAATTCTCTCGTCATCGGTGGCAACGATAACCTGATCAATCAGCTGAGTCTTTGCTACCGACTCGTAGACCCATTGAATCATGGGTTTGCCAGCAATATCAATCAGTGGTTTTCCCTCCAGCCTGGTAGAAGCGTAGCGGGAGGGTATAATGGCTACGATACGCATAGCTCACGCAGAGGTCACCGCTCAATGGCATTAATTAATTCGTGCAGCTTGATGTCCTTGGCGACTATACTATATCAATAGTAAAAGTCAAGAAGCGAATCGGTGGGATCAATCGCCTTCGGAAGCGAGAGGAGGACGAGCAAGCTACTTCACTCTCCTCCTGAAAAGACGTGAGGTGAATAGCAGCACAAACGCTAAAAGCACAATTCCATATCCCCAGTAGGGAGGTGAAACAAACGAAAGCACGAGCATGTGCATGAAAAGGGTAATGATACGTGCGCGAGGTACTTCATCCTGAGCAATAAGATCAACCTTTTTGATAACTTCTCCTTGCCTGATGACCTCTAGTGCCCCCATCTTTTCACCCTTTTTAACCGGAGCAAAGACCTTGGTGGGAATATCCTTGCGGAGCGAGAGGCTCTGCTCTTCGCCCTTGGGTACGATAAAGACAGCTGTACCATCGGGGATGAGAGACACCTGGTTTACTTTTCCCTTCCAGACACTCACTGTGGCAACGGGCACCCCTGAGGGGAACAGGGTAACACTGGAGAAATTTTTAAACCCATAGTTAAGCAGTTTCAAAGCCTCATTTTCCCTTATCCTCCGATTTTTTGCACCCATCACTACCGCTATAAACCTTTGATCACCTTTTTTGGCAGTGGCAATCAGGTGAAACCCTCCATTGTGATTAATCCATCCCGTCTTTAAACCATCCACACCCTCATCCAGCCAGAGCAACCCATTTCTATTGCGTTGCGTTATCCCTGAGTAGGTAAACTCTTTGATGGAGTGGATCCGTAATACCTCAGGATGCTCTTTAATATAGTGGCAGGCAATGGTTCCTATATCCAAAGCGGTGGTATACTGACCCTCTGCGTCCAAGCCATTGACATTTCTAAATTGTGAATTTACCAGTCCCAGGGAACGTGCTTTCTCATTCATCCGTGTAACAAAGGTTTCTTCTGCCCCTGCTATATATTCTGCTAATGCCACACAGGCATCATTTCCTGAAACGGCTGCGACCCCCTCTAAAAGTTTCTGCAGTTCCACCCTGGTGCCTGCCTCGATGAACATTTTCGAACCCTCGGTGGTCCATGCCCTCTTGCTCACCAGCACCTGATCACTCAGCTTAATGGTACCTTTTTTCAAGTCATCAAAGGCGAGATACAAGGTGAGTATCTTCAGCAGGCTTGCGGGGGCAATCCTCTCCTGTCCGTTCTGCTCACACACCACCTGCCCAGACAAGGCATCAAAGAGCACTGCAGCTTTCGCCTCAACGGTAAAGGGAGGCGGGCTGGAGGCGCCTGCCTGCGGTGCTATGAAAATGCTCATTACCAACAGCATCCAAAACAACCACGCGAAGTTTTTTGTGCAGCATCTATTCACGTTATCCCCCCTCTTGAGTGTGGTTTACTCCTTCTCACCGCGGTCTCATCTTTCATTTCTCATACCCATCTGCTTTGCTACTCTTATTAAAGAGTACCTGCGCATGTTCCTCGGTGAGAGAGTGTAAAATTAAAAAAGCAAGTATGCTATTTTATAAAACAAAACGATTTAGTCAAGCAAAAAAGTTGCCCACTCCCTTTTAAGGTACTATAAGTATCGGTATGGTAAAAGTGGTGGTCGCTTTTTACGAAGTCGTCAAAAGTAATTGACAGTTAAAATTCCAAATGATACATACTTACTTACCTTGTGGGAGGGCAGGAACTGTTATGCGTTCAACAGAACCTATCAGGGTGAACCCAGGGAACATCTCCCGGGGATTTTTTGTTTTTCATCTCACCGCGTAAGGAGGAATATATGATGAACCACAGAAAGTATAACGCTATCGTAAAAAAGGAGCGTATCGTCAAGACCAGACACCCGCTAGTGTTACTTTTAGGTGGTGTGGTTGTCTGGTGTGCCGCTATCCTTTCTTCAGTATGTTGTGGAGAGGAAGGACTTCCGGAAAAGAGTGCGCTCTCACTCTCACTGAAACAATCTGTTGAACTTATGCTCACCAACAACCTTGACCTCAAGGTGGAACGGTATAACCCCTTTATTCAAGAAAAAGAGATTACCAAAGAGAAAGCTGAGTTTGATCCCTTAGCCCGGTTCTCTCTCCACGATAATAAACTGGTCGTTTCTCCCACCACTTTTTTAAATGGAGTGTGGAACCGCTCCTATGAGGAAGAGAGAATCGACTATGAGTCCAGTATGTCTAAGAAATTTATTACCGGGGGGGTAGGTGAGTTAAAATTCACCACCAATAGATTTGAGACGAATTCCCTCTTTCAATACATAAGCCCTACCTACTACTCCTCTCTTGTGTTCTCACTTAACCAACCTCTGCTAAGGAATTTTGGTATCACCCTCAATAAATCAAGAATCACCATCTCCAGTAACCATAGAGACATCTCCCACTCCAGGCTAAAAGATAAAACTATCACCATGATCACCGCTCTTCAGCAACTCTACTGGAATCTCTACCTCAGTCAACAAGTGCGGGCGGTGAAGCAGAGTTCACTCCAATTGGCGAGGGATCTCTTAGAGAGAAATAGAGTGCTGGTAGAGGTAGGAAAGCTTCCCTCGGTAGAAATTGTGCGGGCGCAGACGGGCGTTGCCTCACGGGAGGAAGGGGTAATCATTGCGGAAAACACCGTCGACGATGTAGAAGATGTATTAATGGAAACGCTCAACTTACCACTTGGTGACCGCGTGATCACCCTCCTTGACACCCCCATGCTCAAAGAGCCACCTCAGGTGGCAGCGGAGGACTACCTCAAGGTTGCACTGGAAAACCGTCCAGATTATGAAGAGACAAAGATTCACCTGAAAAACCTCGAGGTGGCCCACCAGGCTGCGAAGAATGCAATGCTACCCCTCTTCGACCTCCAGGCGAGCTACGGCATTAACGCTACCAAGGGTCACCACGAGGAGAGCGTCGAGGGGTTACACACAGGGGGAGACTACTCCTGGTTGGTGGGATTTAAAATGGAAATACCACTGGGAAACCGCTGGGCAAAAAGTAACTATGAGAAGAGCAGACTGGAGGTCACCAAGGCAACAACATCGATTGAGAGTTTAGAAAAAAAGATCGAACTCGAGATAAGGGAAGCGCTCCGGGAAATCGAATCGAGCTATAAACGGATCTACGTCACCCAAGAGGCTCGACGTATGGCTGAAAAGAATCTGGAGGCTGAGGAAGAAAGAATGAATCTAGGAATGTCCACCAGTGTGGATGTCTTACGATTTCAAGAAGAATTAACCACAGCCCGGTGCAGTGAAACCAACGCGCTTGTGGATTACATCAATGCCCTGAGTGTACTACACAAGGTAACAGGAACGACCCTCGAAACCTATCAGATCTCACTGAAAGAGAGCTGATACCCTTACGTTCATTGTAAGATTTAATAGAAAGCTATTCTTGCGCTGCCTAATGAATGACCGTTACCGACTGACCATCTTTTAAATTACTATCTTCTGAGGAAGCAAATTGGTCAATTTGCTTCCCCCCCCCGTTTTCACCACCTTCTGTTATGATCTCCACTATTACCCTCTCACCTGGTGACACTCCAGAGGTAACTTCAACAAATTCCTCTCCCTCAATCCCTAACGTCACTTCTTTTCTCCTCACTTTTCCCTCATTAACCGTAAACACCACTTTCTTATCCCTCTGCGCGACAATCGCTCCCTTGGGCACGGTGAGCACCTTTGGTTTGCTCCGGGTGATAAAATCTACATTAGCAGTCATACCGAGTTTGAGTATACTTTCAGGATTTTGAATACCAACTCTCACCCGGTAGCTAATACCCATCTCCCGCCTGCTCGAAGTCATGGAGGCGATTTCTTTAACGACTCCCCTGAATGTGGTATCAGGCAACGCATCAATCGCAATCGTTGCACCCTGACCCACCACCACCTTTGCTACATCTATCTCATCCACATTAACGTGCACCTCAAGATCACTGAGGTCGGCAATCTCTGCTATCACCGTGGGCATGGCAATGCCTCCTCCCGCCAAAGGACCGGCAACGATTTCCCCTGCCGTTACGTTCTTGCTTATCACGGTACCACTGAGAGGAGCTTTGATGGTGGTATAGTTAAGTCGAGTGCGGAGCACCTCATAGTTCGATCGTTGCTGCTTCACTAATGCCCCCCCCACATCAACCGCCTGCTCTGCACCATCGAGTTGCTCCCGGGAGGCAAATCCTTTCTCAAAAAGCTTCTTTACTCTATGTAAGTTTTTTCCGGCATTAGCGAGGTTAATTTCTGCCTGGTTAAGCGCTTCCTGCGCCTGGGTGAGTTGCCCCTTGAGCTCAGCGTCATCAAGTTTAATCAGCGCCTGACCTTCAACCACTTCATCCAGCTCTTCAAATAATACCTCAGCTACCCGCCCTGCAATTTCCGAACTGATCCTCACCCGGCGAGCTGATTCTATAGACCCCGAGTAGGAAATACCCTGGGTGATATCTCCCAAAACTACTTCAGCAGTTCTCACCTGGATTTTCTCCTGAAGGAGATACCGCAACAAAAAAAACAAAACCAGCGCCACCACGCAGATGATAACCGCCATCTTTTTACTACTATTCCTCATGACACTCCTTCACAATGTTTTTTACTCATAATGCAGTGCAATGATGGGATCGAGGGCTGCTGCTTTATAGGCAGGGTACACACCAAAAAACGTCCCCACCGAGAACGCAAAAAGGATCGCAACTATCACTGCAAAAAACGAGATGCCAAAGTGAAAGGTAGGGTAGAGGGATGACACCAGTTGCGCTACCCCAAACGAAACCAGAATGCCAATTAATCCTCCCATGAGCGAGATAATAATAGCCTCTGCTAAAAACTGAAAGAGGATATCCCTATCTCTCGCACCTACCGCCTTGCGTACGCCAATCTCTTTGGTCCGCTCAGTCACTGCTACCGTCATAATATTCATGATTCCTATCCCACCCACCACCAGAGAAATAGCAGCGATGGCTCCCAACATGATGGTGAGAATGGAGGTAATTTTATTCAAAATATCCAAGCTCTGTCCCTGGCTTTGCACATAGAAATCATTTTGGTCAAGATGCTCTGCAAGGATTTTTTTAATTTCAGCCATGGCTGGTTCTATAAGTTCTTCACGAGAAACCTTTACCGTAATGGAATTGAGTTCACTGGTGTCAAAAAATTTCTGTGCAGTGGTGAGGGGGATAAAGACTTGATCATCAAAATTGATGTTGAAAAGGAGGCCCTTCTCATCCATAATCCCGACTATCTTGAAATTTCTTCCATTAATGGTGAGCGTTCTACCGACTGCATCAACATTCCTGAATAAATTTTTATTCACTTCTTGACCAATCACACAGACCTTTCGGTACGAAAGTAGATCCACATTAGTGAGAAAACGTCCCTTGGTAATCCCCCAGTCCGCTAGTGATGCATAGTTAGGTGAGGTGCCAGTAATCAACGTGCTTCCTCGAGTTTTTTTTCCACATTTGACAATGGCGGTTTTATTAATAAGTGGTGCAACAGAAACAGTATAGCTGCTATTTTGCTCAATCTCTTGGGCATGTTTGGGCCTCAATTTACTCGCTACAAAAAACGCAGTAAACTTTTGTGGATTTTCTGGGAGGACAAAAATGATATTCGAGCCCATTGACTTGATAGTCCCTGTCACCTGGCTTTTTACCTCAAGCGAGAGCGAGATCAGGAGCACCACCGTTGCCACACCAATAATGACCCCTAACACAGTGAGTACCGTCCTCAGCGTATTTGCCTTAAGACCCTCGATTGACACATAAAAAGTTTGGTGTAACCTCACAATAGCTCGTCCTTGTCTCGTATAATACGTTCTTCAAGTTCCTTCAGGGCATGTTTTCTCTCTGCGACCACCTCTTCGCGAACAATTTTACCATCGTTAAGATAGATAATCTTGGTAGAGTGCTGGGCGATAAAACGATCATGAGTAACCATCAGTATGGTCATCCCCCCTTGATTTAATTGCTGGAGGAGCGCCATAATCTCAACCCCTGAGCGTGAATCCACATTACCGGTGGGTTCGTCAGCAAGGATAATGGCGGGATCATTCACCAGCGCACGGGCGATGGCAACCCTTTGCTTTTGGCCTCCTGAGAGCTCACTAGGCTTGTGCAGTATCCGATCCCCCAGCCCCACCGATTGCAAAAGTTTTAGTGCACTTTCCCGATGGTGGTTCTTAGGCTGATCACTATAGATGAAGGGCAACATCACGTTACTGAGTGCATTCATCCTGGGGAGCAGGTTAAAACTTTGAAAGATGAACCCTATCTTCTTATTTCTCACATACGCCAGCTGTACACTATCCATTGTAGAAGTTTCAACACCTTCAATCTCCACACCCCCCTCGGTGGGTCGATCTAGGCAGCCAATTATATTCATTAAGGTCGATTTTCCAGATCCGGAGGGCCCCATGATAGCCACAAAAGCACCCTTCTCAACTTCGAGGTTTACTCCCCGCAGGGCAGGTACTTTGATAGTTCCCAACTCATAGATTTTGGTTACATCCATAATCCTAAGTATCATTGCACTGCCTCTCTTTGAAAAATAATGTTATAAATGATAACCAATTTATAAAGATTTTTCAAGTAGTTTTAAATTTTTATACACTTAAAGCAGAGCTGGGGAAAATATCGAACGGAGACACTAAAAAGAGAGTATCAGGGTATAGTGATAGGGTGGAATTTGGTGGGGTGATTCTACCCAACTTACAATCCAAGCTATTCCATAGGGGGAATATTCACTTCCTATCTCTATCGCTTCGGAAAGCGTTACTTGAGTAGTACCAAATTTAAAGACGGGAACTATCCCCGCAGGAGATATACCCAACCCGGCCATAGTCAAAAGATCACCCTCGGTATCAACTTTCCTTAACGTGATACTCAATCCTCCGTAACCCAGTACCACTAGAAAAAGATTATTAAAATCTTGGGGGAAGTCGTAGCTCTGGGTAATCTCTACGGTGCGAGTCATGCCAGGGATGATGACTTCCAGGTGAGGGATCAAGGCTTCTGTCTCAGAAGCCAAGGCTGGATAGCT
>CAYYOQ010000067.1:0-9428 GCA_964473235.1 uncultured Thermodesulfobacteriota bacterium
ACAAAAACATCTTAGAGAACATCAAGGACACGCTCATTCACCTCATAAGAAATGCAATCGATCATGGTATTGAAAGGCCTGAGGAGAGGAAGAAGAAGGGGAAGCCCGCCGAGGGGGTAATCCGTATCCATGCCTCCCAGCAAGGAGATTCCGTGCTTGTTTCTGTTGAGGACGATGGTAACGGCATACCACTGGAACTCATTAAGAAAGCTGCCGTAAAAAAGAATCTCTTTACCACCTCCCAGCTCGAGCAGATGAGTGAACATCAGCTGTACGATCTCATCTTCCAACCCGGCTTCTCCACCAGCAAGATTTTAACTGACGTCTCGGGCAGGGGGGTGGGAATGGACGTGGTGAAAAACAATATTGAAAAATTAAAGGGACTCGTCAACGTTGATTCAAAACCGGGTGTGGGTACTACCTTCACCATGAAGCTTCCCCTCACCATGGTAACCCTCCAAACGCTTAAAGTGCAGGTCCGGGAGGCAACCTACTCTATCCCTACCTCTTCCATAGAATCTACCGTAGAAGTGCTACCTGAACAAATCTTTACCCTCGAGGGTCAGGAGGCAATCACCTATAATCAACGTCCCATTCCAGTGGTGCACATGGAAGAGATCCTGGAGCTTCCCTCCGGCGAAGAGTCACCAGATGAGAGAAAACGCCCCGTGGTTATTATGGGGTCAGCGGAGAAGCGTGTTGCTTTTCTCGTCGATAAGCTGGTGGGTGAAGATGCGGTGGTAGCAAAACCCCTGAGCTCGTATTTAGAGAGGGTACGAAACATTTCAGGTGCCACCATCCTCGGTAATGGAAAAGTATCTCTCATCCTCAATGTCTCTGACCTCATTGAATCAGCACAATACCAGAAGTTAAGAAAGAAACGAAGGAAAGGGGGAGAGGTAAAGGAAGAAGCTAAGAAGACTATTCTCGTCATCGAAGACTCCCTGACCACCCGAACCCTCGAGGTAAGTATACTCGAATCGGCAGGGTATGAGGTAGTCGCTGCTGCCGATGGCCAAGAGGGGTATGTAAAACTAATGAATCAGAAATGTGATGTAATTGTCACCGACATTCAGATGCCACATATGGATGGGTTCACCTTTACCCACAAGGTAAAGTCTGACCACAACTACCAGCACATTCCCGTAATTCTGCTCACCTCGCTCGAATCACCTGCGGAGAAGAGTCGGGGGGTGGAGGTGGGTGCAGACGCCTACATCGTAAAGAGTAGCTTTGACCAGAACAATCTTCTCGACACCATTAAACGACTGCTGTAGTGAGGGACTGACCTATGATTAGACTACTTATCACCGAAGACTCTCCTTCCGTCGCAGAAATACTGAAAAGCATCTTCAAAGCTGATCCCGAGATTGAGGTGGTGGGATGGGCTTGCAATGGAAGAGAATCTATCCAGCTCACCGCAGAGTTGAAACCTGATGTCATCATCATGGACATTACCATGCCGGTGATGGATGGCCTGGAGGCAACTCGGGTAATTATGAGTACCATACCCACCCCCATCCTCATCCTCAGTTCTTTAATCAAAGATGATGACCCCCATAGTGGTTTTGATGCGCTGCGGGCGGGTGCGCTTGATATAATGGAAAAACCCGTACTCCAGCTCAACCACGGTGACCTCACCTATACCACCGAACTTATCCGTAAGATAAAGATTGTCGCCAAAGTAAAGCCCATCCACCTTATCCGCAGCGGTAAAAAAGACACTCAGGTGACACAGAAAATCACTACTCCAGAAGATAACCGCATACTCACGATGGGAGCTTCAACGGGAGGACCACCGGCAATCTGTAACATTTTGAAAAATTTTGTCCCGGGGTTCCCGCTCCCCATTCTCATCGTCCAGCACATTTTTAGTGGATTCATCCAAGGGATGGTCAACTGGCTGAGTAAGGCTTGTTCCATTAGAGTAAAAATCGCTGAGCATGGGGAACTACTCGCAAAAGGGGTAGCCTATTTCCCCCCTGATGATACACACCTCGGCATCGATAAAACAAATCGGATCGTGCTCTGCAAAGACCCCCCCCTCCGGGGTCATCGACCTTCGGTGGATTTCATGATGCAACAGGTAGCAGGTGCCTACCGCGACCAGAGCATCGGCGTCTTACTCACGGGCATGGGGAGGGATGGAACAGAAGGATTGAAGGCGATTAAGGAACAGGGGGGTAAAACTATCGCCCAGGATGAAAGAACATCAGTGATCTTTGGTATGCCCAAATCTGCCATCGATGTAGGGGTAGTGGATATGGTCTGTCCCCTGGAGAGGATAGCCTCAGAAATTATTAATCTCTTGAGCTTTCACTAGTACCTCAGCGTGAAGGAGGAGCAACGTGACTAATAGCAATAAAATACTGGTGATTGATGACAGCCCTACCCAGAGGATGGTGATCAAGCTCTTTTTAGAAAAACAGGGTTTTCATGTAGTCACCGCCGAGAACGGAGTAGAGGGAATTAATAAAACCTACTCCGAGCTTCCCCAGCTTATTATCTCAGATATCGTGATGCCCGATTTTAACGGGTACCAATTGTGCAGATTGCTTAAAAACGAAGACTTTACTTCTCAGGTACCTATCATCCTCTTAACCAACCTCGGGCAATCTCAAGACAAGTTTTGGGGGATACGTGCGGGTGCAGATTCCTACATCTGTAAAGAGGCAAATCCCCAGGAGTTACTAGAACAGGTCAACACCCTGCTCGCACAACGGGGAGATCCCTTTTCGGTCTATCGCGGGAAGGGGGTAGGCAATCATCAGAATCATGAGAGTACCTTAATCCACAATAAAGTGAACGTGCTGCTGGACAACCTTCTCTTTGATGCTACCTTAACCAATGAGATTAGAAAGCTTGCGCACTACGTCTATAGTAGAGAAAAGCTGCTCGAGGAGTACTTTGAGCTTTTGAAGAGCGTGGTGGACTGCGGTGCCCTGGCGATGATTATTTTTAGCGATTTTAAAGTGAACTTTATCCTGACCCTCTTTGACCACCTCTCTGAGGAGGAGGTGAAGAAAATTAAAAAATTCCTGCTCACGCGGGTAAGAGATGTCGCAGGAAAACAACAGCCAAAATGGAACATCATAGAGAAAGGGGATAAGGATAAACCCACCCGCGAACCTATTAACACCTCGCTCGCCATTCCCATCGCTCACCAGGATGTAGTGTTGGGAGAACTCGTCCTCTTTTCCTATGACCACGATGCCTTCGAAAACAACAAAAAAACGCTCGAACTCTTGACCGAAGACTTCTCCACCCTGCTTGATCTCCTCCTGCTCTATGAGAATAACCGTTTACTCTCTATCACCGATGGGTTGACCAAGGTATATAACCACCGTCACTTTCATGAGGTGCTTGAAAATGAGTGGCTGAGATTACAGCGATATCATATCCCCCTCTCGCTTTTGATGATTGACGTTGATCACTTTAAAAATATTAACGATAGACATGGGCACCAGCTCGGGGATATCGTACTCGCAGGAATCGCGCGAGAGCTCGCCATAAACACCAGAGAGCTTGACACTGTTGCGCGATATGGGGGAGAGGAGTTTGCGGTAATACTACCTCAAACCGATGGAGCGCAGGCTAAGGTTGTCGCTGAAAAATTGAGAGAAAAGGTAGAGGGACAGCTTTTTCACGAACAGTTGAAGCCCCACGAGATAACCATCAGTGTGGGGGTTGCCACCGCATCTCCTGGCATGAACACTATGAAAAATTTTATCACGGCGGCAGACGCTGCCCTGTATAAAGCGAAAGAGCAGGGGCGTAACCGAGTCATCATGAGTGGAGGAGTACTATTATAAATAAGGTAAGGTGTTATGATGATGGCTAACCCTATTAAGAGTCACCTCGCGAGAGACCAGCACGATCTGGAGGAAGCGTTTTTCACCAAGCTGATCGATTTTATCCAGCACAAGACCGGGCTCTGTCTTTGCCAAAATAAGATCGAAGATTTAAAAACCATCCTCTCCCAGCTCATTACTTCTTCATCCTGTGAAAATGTGGATCAATTTTACACCATGCTCCACTTACCCTCTCCCCGCACCGATGCCATCCTAAACCAGATGATTACCTGTCTGACCATAGGGGAAACCTATTTCTTTAGAATTTCCCCGCACTTCAAAATTCTTAAGGAAGTACTTATCCCTGAAATTATAAGCAGGAAGAGAGGTGAGCGGCAGATACGAATCTGGAGTGCGGGATGCTCAACAGGTGAGGAACCTTACTCCCTGGCAATCCTGCTCGCAGAGCTACTGCCAGATATTACCCAGTGGGATATCCTGATCCTCGCAACGGATATCAACCGGGAGTCACTGGAAAAGGCCCAGCAGGGGATATATGGCCGATGGTCTTTCAGAGAAGTACCTATGGAGATCATAAAGAAAAATTTCCTTCACCGAGATGAGAGCTACCTTATTAAGAAAAAGTTCAAAGATATGGTTACCTTCAAACCGCTCAACTTGATGGACAACACCTATCCTTCTCTCCTCACCCTCACCAATGAAATGGACTTGATTCTCTGCCGTAATGTCACTATTTACTTTACCCCCGAAACCACTAAAAAGGTAGTTGATAAATTCTATCACTCTCTGGGAGAAGGCGGATACCTCCTGGTGGGACCTGCAGAATATTCCGCTGAAGTGTACCGCACCTTTACCACCAGAATTTTCCCCGAGGTGATTGTCTACCAAAAAAAGAAACTACGGGATCACTCACCACTGCTTAAGGGTACTCCCCACTACCTCGTACCGAGCATTCGCGTGAGGCAAGGCGATTCGAAAAGTACTCAGGGAACATCTTCACCTCTCACCCACTCAGAGCCCTCACCACCAGAGAACAAAGTACCAAGGGAACTGGGCAAGCAGGAAACCGAAATCTTCCGTGAAGCCATTCAGCGCCTGGAAACGGAGGCTTATAACCACGCTATTGAAAAGTTTATGGAAGTTCTCAAGCTCAACCCCCACAACGCACGCGCCTACTTTTTCCTTGCCCGGATATCAGCTCAGCAAAACAATAGAGCGGATGCCATACACTGCTTAACAAAATCAATAACCTGTGATCCCTTGCTCACTGAAGCTTACCACCTCTTAGCCCTGCTCAAGCTCGAAGAAGGAAATAGTGATGAGGCCATCAACCTTTTTAAGAAGTCCACCTATATAGACCCCCGCTTTGTACTGGGCTACTACTACCTAGGCACTATCTATAAAAAACAAGGGAAAAAAGAATTTTGCAAGAAGATGTTCTCTAACGTAAGGGAGCTCCTCCTCAATCGAAATCTCAATGATAAGATTGTAGAGGGCGAAGATATCTCGGTGGGACAAATACTCGCTACTGTTGAAACGGAATTAACCACACTGAAGTGACAACCTTCATACCGTGTTCATCCCCTCACTTCTTTTCTGCTTCCCCCGTCATGGGAACGAACCTCACTCCTGAGATTTGCCGCACCTTATATTCTCCTCCTACCTTAGTGATCAGCGTTAATGTTTGATAAAAAAAGGTACTTCCCAGGGGTATGATGAGCCTTCCTCCCTCCTTTAACTGACTGAGCAGTGGCGGGGGAATGTGATTAGCGGCACAGGTTACTATGATCGCGTCAAAGGGGGCATACTCCTGCCAGCCAAAGTAGCCATCCCCATGCCTTACCTTTACCTTCTGGTAGCCAAGCTCCCGTAATCTTTTAGACGCCTGGGCGGCTAACGTTTCTCTAATCTCTATGGAGTATACCTGATCAACGAGCTCCCTCAAGACTGCAGCCTGATACCCGGAACCGGTCCCAATCTCTAACACCTTATCCGTTGGTTTTAAATTCACCCACTGCGTCATCAGTGCTACAATATAGGGCTGAGATATGGTTTGACCATCCCCGATGGATAAGGGGTAGTCATTATAGGCAACCTCTAAGAGATCTTTTTCAACAAAGAGGTGCCTTTCAACCTTGCCCATTGCCTTGAGTACCTTCTCATCAGTGATATCTCTCCCCTTAAGGTCATAGGTGACCATTCTCTCACGAGCCTCCTTAAAGGGATCACCCTGAGCTCTACCCTGTAAGCTTAATGCCAGGGTAAGCAGCAGACACATGAAACACCAGTTAAGTTTCATACATTACTCACATCCCATATTTCCAATTCCTGAATCTATAAATTCCTTAATTTGTTTTTATCTCACATCTCACATCTCATATCCCACACCTACATACCACAGGAGAAAAGCCTTGACAATGAGAATTATCCTGTGCTAACTTCGACGACATATTTTTAAAAAGATTAGTATTTTTAAGCTTTTATGCCTTTTTTACCTATCACAACTTATCCGAGGGCACCTCTCCTATGCCCAAAAAAAACTTAATCATCTCCAAAAATGCGGAGATCGCACTAGTAACCATTAATAGACCTCGGGTGCTCAATGCACTCACTATGGATACACTTGCTGAATTATATGAGGCTATTAATGAGCTCAACTCTGAGCAAGGCGTTAAGGTGCTCATCATCACCGGCAGTGGTAAAGCATTTATTGCCGGTGCTGATATCGCAGAAATGAAAGAGTTCACCCCTGAACAGGCGTCTCAATTCTCTCTTGCAGGACATAAGACCATGGATGCGATTCAAAACGGGATAAAACCGGTGATCGCAGCCGTCAATGGATATGCGCTGGGAGGAGGGCTGGAGCTGGCACTTGCCTGTGATATAATTTTTGCCTCAACCACCGCCCTGTTAGGCTTACCTGAAGTGAATCTCGGTCTGATTCAGGGGTTTGGCGGTACCCAGAGACTTTCACGGCTGGTGGGAAAAACCTTTGCAAAAGAGCTTATCTTTACTGGTGAACCTATTTCTGCCCAGCGTGCTCACGAGATGGGGATAGTAAATAAAGTAGTCCCCTCAGATGAGCTCATCTCTGAAGCTAAGAAACTGGCACATAAGATTGCAGAGAAGGGTCCCATTGCGCTCGCACTCGCTAAAAAGGTTATTGAAGCTGGCTTTGATAAAGATCTTAGAGAGGCGTGTAAATTAGAGGTTGATGCCTTCTCTCAGTGCTTTACCACAGAAGACCGGAAGGAAGGTATTAGTGCATTCTTAGAAAAGCGAAAGCCTCGCTTTACCAACCAGTAGGATAGGAAAATGGATTTTAAGTTTAAAGATGAACAGCTGATGATCCAAAAGACTGCCCGCGAGTTTGCTAAAAAAGAGCTGGAACCTGTTGCCTCCACGCTCGACAAGACCAAAGACTTTTCGATCCTCATCAGTAATATTAAAAAAATGGCGGGGCTTGGTTTCATGGGGCTTGCGGTGCCAGAGCGCTATGGTGGAGTCGAAGCAGGTGCAGTTGCCTACAGTCTCGCATTAACTGAAATAGGCAAGGTGTGCGCCTCTACTGCCGTCACCATGTCTGTCACCAACATGGTTGCCGAATTGCTGGTGGAATTTGGTACCGAATCCCAGAAGCAAAAGTATCTGCCTAAGCTTTTAAGTGGAGAGTATGTGGCAGGCTCTTTTGGGCTTACCGAATCTTCGGCAGGCTCTGACCCTACGGGCATGAAAACGACCGCCTTCGAGAACAAAAACGGGTACCTGATCAATGGTAGCAAACTATTTATCACCAGCGCTGAGTATGCAGGACTCATCATTGTCTGGGCAGTAACAGACAAACAGGCACCAAGGGGAAAGGGCATGAGTACCTTCATCGTGGAACGAGGCACTCCTGGTTTTACCATAGGCAAGAATGAAGAGAAGATGGGTCAGCGGGGTTCAGCCACTAACGAGGTTATTTTTGAAAACTGCCAGATACCCAAAGAAAATCTCCTGGGGAGATTAAACGATGGCTACCGCATTGCCTTAACTGAGCTGTCAGGTGGACGAATAGGTATTGGCTCCCTGGCGGTAGGGATAGGTCGAGGGGCTATGGATTTTGCTACCAGCTATGCTAAAGAGAGAATACAGTTTGGACACCCCATTGCCTCTTTTCAGGCGCTGCAATGGATGATCGCAGACTCTTACACCGAACTTGAGGCTGCCCAGCTCCTCATCCTGAGAGCTGCCTTTCTCAAAGAGACAGGTCAGTCCTATGGATGTGAGGCTGCCATGGGGAAGCTCTTTGCCAGTGAATCAGCCAACCGTGCCTGTTACCGCGCAGTCCAGATGCTGGGCGGCTATGGGTATGTAGAAGAATATCCTGTGGAACGATACTACCGGGATGCACGGGTCACCACCATCTATGAGGGAACCTCAGAGATACAGCGGCTGGTGATTGCACGCTCTATTCTTAAAAGTTGAACGGTAGCAGAGTTAAAAAAGGGAAGAGGAGGCGTTCAGATTACTGCCATTTAGTCCCTCCTGACCGCTTTGTAAGTGGTAAGGCTGCCTCCCTTCCCTCACGTTTCCTGTGAAAAAACACTTAATGATGTGTCTTTGGGCTTTCAGGCGTGCCAGCTTGTCAGCCTTATGTGGTTTTGAATTTATTTCTTACTGTGGACCATCGACTGTCGACTATGGACTATTAACATTGTAAATCCTAAGCACTAATTCTAAATTCTGAACAAATTCTAATGATCCAAATTCAAATCACCAAAACATTTTTAGCATCTCAACCACACTTCATATTTTGTTTTACATTTTGAACATTTGAATTTTGAAATTGTTTAGGTTTTCGAATTTAGAATTTATTATAGTTCAGAATTTCGATATTCGAATTTTGGATTTAAAAGCTTATGGACCTCGTCATTGCTACTCTCAATCAAAACAAGCTAAAGGAATTTAAAGACCTCTTAAAGGACTTTCCTGTTACTATTCTCTCACTCAAAGACTTTCCCCCTATCTCTCCTATTGTAGAAGACGGCACAAGTTTCTACGAGAATGCGCTCAAGAAGGCAACCATTGTGGCACGGTATACGGGTAAGCTCGCTGTTGCCGATGATTCAGGTATTGAAGTAGAGGCACTGGGGGGAAGACCAGCTGTCTTTTCCTCTCGCTTTGCAGGAGAGAAGGCAAGCGACAGAGAGAACAACGCAAAGTTACTGAAAGAACTTGAGGGAGTACGCCCTGAGAAGCGTGGTGCGTGTTTTAAATGTGTGCTGGTGGTAGCAACACCTGAAGGGAAGACAGATTTTGTGGAGGGGGAATGCAGGGGACTTATCACCAACGAACCCCGGGGACACTACGGCTTTGGCTACGATCCTGTTTTTTTAGTACCTGAGTATAATCAAACCTTTTCTGAAATCACACCAGAGGAGAAAAACAGCATCAGCCACCGCGCCCGGGCACTACAAAAGCTCTTGGAAGTATTACCGACTTTCCTCCCAAAAGCGAGATAAAAAGTCCTTGAAACATCTGCTACACTGTGATATCTCATATACTTTCTAAAACATAAATGGGCCGTTAGCTCAATTGGTAGAGCAACTGACTCTTAATCAGTAGGTCGCAGGT
>CAYYOQ010000068.1:0-9379 GCA_964473235.1 uncultured Thermodesulfobacteriota bacterium
AAAGAACGTTTACTTAAGGAGCGCTTCGTTCAAAGAGCACTTCGCTTGAAAAGCGCTTTGCTTGAGGAGCACTTTGTTTGAAGAGCGCTGCGCTTGAGGGTGCCTTACCGCTCCTCAAAGCCCGAAGGGCTGCTCCTTAATCACTGTAGAGCCAATTTCCCCGGATTCATGATGTTATTGGGATCAAGCAGAGATTTCACCATCTTTATCTTGCGGTGATATGCACCTATCCTGAAATATACCTCATCAGCCCAGAGGGGATAAGGTCTGGGGAAGAAACCACCTGCATGGATGAGTGATCTGCTTATTGCTATAAAGAGTTTTTGGGTAGCTTCTCTCTCTTCTTTATTGTCGGGGTTGTGGTAGAGATGGGGCTCGAAATAGTAACTTCCTCCGAACTGAAGCGGCATGATCATGAAACCGAGCTCTTTACCTCCATTATTTGCTGCAGCACGGAGGGTAAGATCATAAAATGGTGTAAGCTGGGTTCTTGATGCCATGCAGGCAATGTAGTTACAGGAACCCTTGTAACGCCTCTGATTAAGCATCCCCTTGGGATGATCAATTTCTTTCCTCAGTCGGGCTGAAACATCCTTAAGCCCTGACAAATCTTCATTTGCCTTCAGACCATAGTGCGTAAGAACATCTTTGAGGTCAAGCTCTTTGTAGGTTCCCTCTGCCTCATCATTTCCTGAGATACCGATTACCATCGTCCAGACAGGAAGCGAACGCTTGAGCGCCTCAATCTCTTCCCTCTCCTTGGCAAGGAGGCAGGCAAGGTAGAGATTGTTGGCAATGAAATATTCGTCATTTGCCTCCTGATGCATCAGCCGTTGAGAAATTTCACCTAGTTTGTTGAGTCCCCCTAAGGGTACCAGGAGATATCTCCTCACCGGGAAAAGGTTAGTCAAAGTGACTGCAGCCTTAACCCCAATACCTAACGTCCCTTGTGCGCAGAAAAAGAGCCTATTAATTAGCGCAAACTGGGTCGCCCAGTTGTAGGGTCTTTCTGAATCAGCCATCGCCATCTGTCCGGTACCCAAGAGCTCACCGGTGGGAAGCACCATTTTGAGGGTAAGGGTTTCCCAGGTTTTATAGCGTGGCCACAGGTAGAGGGGGGTGCACTCTAGATAGGTAGCAAGCACAGAACCGTGGGCAGGAACGCCCAGAGGAGTCATCACTCTCAAGCCTGCTTTAGTTGCTTCTTTTTGAAGCTGCTCGAAGGTCACCCCGGGTTCGATAATAGCATTGCGGGCGACGGTATCGAGAAGATCTATTTTATTCAACTTGGTGAGGTCTACCGTAATGCCTCGCTCGGTAGGGATGTGGGCTCCCTGATAGGTAGTCCCTGAGCTAAAGGGAAAGAGTGCAATGCCATCGCGGTTTGCCAGGCGGACAATACCCTGGACTTCTTCAATGGTAGAAGGTTGAGCCGCACACAGAGGTTTCATAGGTTTAACGAAGCTCCCATCGCTGGCATACCTCCCTAACTCCTTCGCCTCGGTGACTACGTTTTCTGCTCCAACAATTTCTTGTAAGCTCTCGATAGCGTACTTTTCTTCCCTCATCTCTTGTGCGCCTCCAGCTCTTTTACCAGTTGAGAGATTTCTGAATTTTTAGCAGCCATCTCACAGGCTAAGTAGAGCATCTCGATAATAGTTGCACCATTCCAGTGGGTGAAGTTGGGCGTATCAAAGGAGAGCATTCCTCGTGGATCAAGGATACTATAAATAAGCCTGTGTTCCCCACACATCACCTCTTTGAGGAGCGATATCGGTAGTCTCCACTTAAGCAGTGGACGTGCTGCAGAACCCTGATGAACGGTAAACTTACCATTGCTCACCTCTACTACATAAGGGGGCATTCCCTCTATCTCAAGTTGGACGGTGGTTTTGCCCTCAAGGCTTGAATAAATGCTCTTATTCCGTTCCTCAAGTTCTGCATCACTATTAAGTACCCCTTCCCAGGAACTCATTATCCTTGCCAGATGATCCATCTTCAAAACTCCTCCCTTCTCTTAAATTCGAAGCACGAAATTCGAAATAACTCTAGATATCAAATACTCAAAACGCAATTTATTAAAGTTCTATTTTGCATTTCTGATTTTGGTCATTTGGGCTTGTTTCGGATTTCGGGTTTAGAATTTCGGATTTATTATTCTAATGCTAGCTTGCCCGGGTTCATGATATTATTGGGATCAAGCATCTCTTTTACTTCTCTTATTTTATGATGGTAGTGGGATGCTCTTTTATAAACCTCTTTCGCCCACAGAGGATAGGGGCGATCAAAGAATGCGCCCTGTCTGATGAGTGCACTGCTTGTCTCTAAAAAGAGTTTCTCTACCCTCTTGCTATCTTTCTTATCCTGTGGGTCTCGGTAAAAACTTGGTTCGAAGTAGTAGGTGGCACCGTGATTTAAAGGGAGGATCATGAATCCGACATCTTTTCTAGGATACTTGCGCTTACCGGCGATGGCGGATATGCGATTATAGAACGAAGAAAGGTTTCCCATAGTGGTGTAGCAAAAAATGGGGTTCCAGGCACCCTTGTACCTATTCTGATGCACACAACCTTTGGGGTAAGTAATTTCATCGAGTACCCTTTCGCCCGCATCGCGAAGTCCGGGGAGAGTTTTTGCAAGCTTTACCTTGAGGGAAGAAGCCACCTCATGTAAATCGAGTGATTTCAGTTCTACTTCTTCTCTCTCCCCCCGCACTACCATTATCAGAGTCCAGGGAGCACATTTACCTTTTAGCCGTCTAAACTCATCAGGCCACTTTTTTGTGAGTAAGAGGGAAAGGTAGTGAGGATTAGCTGCGAAAACTTCTTCAGTCACCTCAACCCGGAGAATTTCTCTTACCGCCTTTGCCAGAGTAGTAAGATTATCGAACCTCGCGAAAAAGACCGTGGCTTCGGGAGAGAGCGTTTTTACGGTAATGGCAGCCTTGGTTACCACACCCAGAGTCCCCTGAGCACCAAAAAACATACGGTTCACCACCGCATACGGTGTGGTCCAGGTATAGGGATAAGGGGTATCCTTTATGGCCATCTGACCCGTGCCCAGCACCTCTCCGTTGGGAAGCACTATTTCAAGGGTGAGGGTTTCCCAGGGACCATATCGTGGCCAGGAAAAGAGGGGAGTAAATTCAAGGTAGGTTCCTATCACTGATCCGGTACTGGGAATTCCAAGAGGAGTGAGTACCCTCAGCCCATGTTTCTTTGTCTCATCCTGCAACTGAGCAAAGTTTACCCCGGGCTCTATGATTACATTTCGGGAGACAGGATCAACCAGATGAATCTTGTTCATCCTGGAGAGATCAAGGGTGATTGCCTTTCTGGTAGGGATATGTGCTCCTTGAAGGTTAGTACCGGAGCTATAGGGAACGATGGGCATACCTTTCTGGTTAGCCAGGAGGATAATTTCTCTCACCTCTTCCTGTGAACCAGGTTTAACTGCATAGAGGGGAGTCTGTGGTGAGACGAAGCTCTGATCGCATCCGTACTTCTTTAAGTCTTCTTCATGAGTAACGATGTGTTCACTTCCTACAATCTGCTGAAGCGCCTCAAGCATACCTAGTTCACTGGATACCACCGTGTCACCTCTAGATGTTCTCTAATATCTTTCTTGTCTCGTGATCTTTCTTTACCATCTCCTGCGCTATAAGAATAGTTGCCAGCGCAGTAGCCCCATTCCAATGGGTAAAGTGAGGGGTGTCAAAAGAGAGGGCACCCACCTTATCCAACAGGGCGTAGAGAATTTTCTCTTTTCCCAAAAGTACCTCTTTAAAAAGCGTGAGAGGAAGACGCCACCTAAGAAGGGGTGTGGTAGATTTACCTGAGGTGAGACGAAACTTCTTTTCTTCCAACACCATGGTAAAGATCCCCCTACCATCAATCTCAATCTCAATAACAGCCTTCCCCTCTTCTATGGTCGATTTGATATGGTCGATCCTCCTTGCAAGCATGGCATCGCGATTTAAGGACTCTTCCCACTTGTGCATGAAGTCATGAATACTATTCATCATGGTAAATGATACTTTCGCGTAAGAATCATTGGTTGCGGGTTGCGCCTTAGGAGTTTATCTTTAATTCAAACTTTACACCCAACCCGAAACTCTTGACTTTTTCTTAAAAGCAAAGTTTTCCTGGGTTTAGTATCCCTTGAGGATCAAGTTCTCGTTTGATCTCCTTCAATTTAGTGGTGTAGTTTCCAGCACGCTGGTACACCATCTCCGCCCAGGCCCCATAGGGGCGATCAAAATAGGCACCCTGGTTGAGAAGGATCTCGCTTGCCTTACGCCATAAACCTTTTACCTTGTCCCGCTGCTTTGCATCCCCAAGGTCACAGTGTAAATCAAACTCACAGTGCATTGCCCTCCCTCTTTCCAGAGGAAGCAGGTAGGCACCAACCGAAGAGTTATCATAGCCATGGGCATCGCATGCCTTTTTAACTGCTGCCTCCATCTCAGCGATATCGGTGAGTGAGCACTTGAAGGTTAAACTGTGTACCGACCCCCGATAGTTGAACTTTTTTAGCACTCCCCAGGGATAGAGTATTTCATTTAAGATGATACGATTAAGTCCGCTCACCTGCGGAAGCATTTCCTTCACCTCCACATTGAGACTATGGCAGACTTCTCGCAATGCCTCCTCTTCAAAGGCAATCTTTTCCTCCGGATGTCGCGGAGCTCCATTGATACAGATGGTCAACACCCACGGGGGAAGCACTCTTTTAAAATGTTCAAAGCTCTCGGAAGGGGTAGGTGGGGTGGGAAATTTTTCAGGCACCTTCCACTCTTCGCTCAGTAGGGCAGCAAGGTTGAATCGATTGAGCAGGAAACACTCCATCCCGATTTCTCTGCGTTGAATCCTCATGAGTGGCTCGATTGCCTGAGACAGATCAGCAAAGGAAATGAAAAGTGCCTTTCTCTCTTCAATAAAGGGGTTAATCTGCATTCCCATCTTAGTCATAATCCCCAAGGTACCCTGAGCCCCTGTCCATAAACGGAATAGGACATTTCTCACCGGTCCCATAGGTCCCCCTGCTCCCCCTCCGCAGCACCATATTCCTGTCTTAAATACTTCACCCGTAGGGAGCACTAGCTCGGTGTCCATGATGAGAAAGTTTCCATACTCAAAGCTAGGGGCAGCCATTACTGGATCTCGCTCCAGATAGCTGGTGAGTGCTGATCGCTTCGGAGGAACACCGAAAGGAATCATCAGGCGAAATTTTCTCTTTAAGAGCTCCGTTTGCAACTGCTCAAAGGTAACCCCCGGCTCCACCACGGCAAACCAGTTTTCCTCATCAACCTGAAGAATCTTATTCATGCGAGAGAGATTTAATATGACGCCTCCATGGTCAGGAAGGGCAGCCCCATGAAAGTTTAAACCAGAGCTGTAGGGAATGAGGGGGGTTGAGGTTTCATTACAGAGCATAACCATCTGCTGAACTTCTTCCACCGTCTCTGCAAATACTACAAAATCTGGTTTCCTGGTGGGTGAAAAAGACTGGTCCTGGGCATACTGAGTGAGTGTTGGCTCATGGTCAAATACCCTCTCTTTACCAAAAATACCTACTAACCTTTTTTTCTCAAGTGCCATAAGGTTTCCTCCTGAAAACTAAAGTAATTATACTAAATCATTTCCTCTTAGGGAGTCAAGCACTAATATAACGAGCGAGCTTCTATCTTTTAATAGGACTCATCCCAAAAAGCTGTCTCATTTTATTGATCCCTTCTACGGTGTGTTCAGGAAATGCCTGAAACTCTTCTTCAGTTAGCACCTGTCTACCAGGGGCGCTCACACCGTGGGGATCAAATATTTTTCTTAACTTCCTCAGTAAAAGGTGAACATTGGGACCCTGCTCGGGAAAAAAGGTAACTAAAGGTTCTGCAGGACCTCCAAAGGAAAAGGGTGTGCTCTTTCTTTCAGCAGCATTCCTGATGGCACTGTAGATGGTGATAGTATTACACTTCTCAAGGGAAGCAGGATCCGCCGGATCAGGGTAGATATCTGTCTCCGAGAGGACATATCTCCCCGCAGCTTCGATACCGTAGACAAAGGTGGTGTTATCAGCACCACCACGGTCAGTAATATGGGTTTCGCCAAACTTCTCTAACGTTTCCCGCCAGAGGGCGCTGTGGTATTTTGCCACCTCAGGTGGGCCTGCAGGAAGACAACCACCCGCATACATCCTCCGATTCATCCTGTACCCGCAGACATTTCTGATACAATCTAGATTCCAGGGTGCAAGCGCCTCCAGCACCTCTGGTTTGTAGTCCGGGGAGAGGAATCTCCCTCCACACTCCTTCGCAATGTCACGCAGTACCTTCTCTTCATAGGCAATTTGACCATCTGAGGTAATCCCTGCGATGATCACATAAAGATTCCAAGGGGGAAAGAATCCCGAGCGAGCCCTCTCTTCTGTCATTTTCTGAGTCTGCGAACAGTAGTAGGCAGAATAGACCCCTGAGGCATTTAGACCCATTCCTATACCAGCGTGAGCGATCTCACGGAATGCCTTCAATTCCGCATCATAGTCAGGAAACTCTATCCAGTAGAGGTGATGCTTAGAGGGAGGTGGGGCAGTATCAAAACGTGGATCACTATAGCTTACGATAGCCGGGCGACCTGCCGCTGGTTCGGGCAAATCCTCTCCCCCCACCCAGGTGTGAAGTTTCACAGTGATTTCGGTAATGATGCCGGTTGTCCCTGCACTACACCTGATCACTCCTAGAAGATCGGGACCTGGCCCATACTCCCAGAAGTTTTTCACACCAGCCACGCTAGGAGAACCTGTCTTAAGCATCTCACCGGTAGGCAATACCACCGTGAGGTTTATGATATTTCTGTCAAGAAGCCCATATTTTTTACTGGTCTGCCAGATTCCCGCAAACGCCGCTTGTGAAGAGAGCTTACAGAGGGTGGTGGCTAGGGGAGTTCCCCCATTCCACAATCCTACCTTATTTGCCTCAGCCAAGAGCTGCCCATAGTCAGCATAGGGTTCAAGGGTTGCAGTCATATTCTCGGTATCAATCTCTAACACCCTGTTCATCCTGCTCAAGTGGATGGAAATCATGGGCACAGGAAAAGTGGGAGCACTTATGACCTGGCCATTAGTAAAGGGAATATAGGGAACTCGGTAGCGATTGGCAATCCTTACAATCGCTTGAACTTCATCAGTGCTTGCGGGCACCACCACACAGGCAGGAATATGAGAAGGGTCTTTTTTATGTTTCATTAAGAAACCTTCTGCATCAAGGGAGAGCTTGCTGTAGGTCTCCACAACTGCTCTATCTTGAGAGATCCATTCTTTGCCCACCACATCTTCCAGTGCCTTGTACACCTCAGGGGATAATGTGGAAGCAGTGACCTTCTTATCTGCCATATCATTCTCCGTGTGGTTTCTGGGCACCTTTCTTAAGCGCTTCTATAGTCTCTTGCATCAGAGGGTAGGTTACAAAAAAGGCAAAACAACCCTCTTCGGTCACGAAATGCACTTTAGTTCCCTGCTGTATGAATACTATATCACCTTTTTGGGCAGTGAAGGTTTTGCCTTCATAGGTATAGGTAAGAGAACCTTCAATAAACATATCAATCTCATCCACCGGAGACACAAAATCCTTGACGTATCCTGCTTTTAATCTGATATAGCCTCCAGTCATATGCTTACTGACAGGAGAAGCGATTGCCTGAGAAATGAAAGCCTTATCACTAGGAGTTCCTGTCACCCTAGAGGGTTCAAGTTTTTTTGCCTGTTCTTCTCGCACGATTATACAGGTCATCGTCTTTTTCCTTTCCTTTTATTTTTTTAACCCATACTTCTCTTGTCGTTCCTTAATGATGATATCAACAGGTGGGGTATGACAGGTGATATAGGTTACTTCTTTTACCACCTCCCAGGTTATTTCTTCACCCATCGGGGAAATGAGAAAATCACCAGGGTAGGCTTCATAGGTGTTACCCTTGTATCCAATTTTCAGCGGTCCTCCGGAAACTATGTACACGACTTCTTCATATCCGGCAAATTTGTGTTTAAAAGGTTTACAGGGAGAAGCTATCTCAAGGGTCACACCGAAGCGACCGGTTGTCAGTGAGGTTGATTGAGCAATCTTGGCTACCTTAACTTGTGTATCCCAATAGTTTGGCCGCTCCGGAGGGAGGTTGATGTGCTCAAACCCATAGGTGCCAAATTTCAGCGAGTCACCTTTAATTAATTTACATTCCATAGCAAGCTCCTTTCCTACAAAAGGGTTCAAGGGGTCAAGGGTTTCAGGATTCGAGTGAAAAGATTCCTAAAGAAGAGTGGAATAATTATAAGAGGGCATTAAATACTTGAACCCGAGAGCCCTGGGATTTTCAAACTCTTCTTGAAGCATTTTAGATATGCTACTCACTGCACCAATCTAAAGACCTCTGCTCCTCCCAACCCGCCACCTACAGTATTTGATGCCCTGCTCGCTGAAAGGTAAAGTGTACCCTGAAATTCAGTGAATGACTCAAAGGTCAAAACATGAGTATCGCCTAAACCATCATTGGTGACGGGCTCCCAGCTAGTACCATTGCTTGTTTTCCAGATTTGAGAGCCGGTGAGATAGTCCTCAGTTGCACCATAGGGGGGCATGTAGAGACAAATTAGTCCGGCGTAGAGGTAGTCCTTAAAAGGAAAGATATTCACTGCAATGTTTTGAAAAATTGTTTCTTTCAAATAGTCAGAGGCGCCATCATTTACTACTCCATCAAAACCGTTAGGAATTCCCGAGTCTCCTCCTGCACTAAAAAACCAGCTGCCGTCTTCAGAACTCCCATTGGGAGTAAACAACACGCGTGTTCCTCCTAACGATTGGAGGCCTACAAAGAGTTTGTTAGCAAAGCAGGCAATGCTCCAGACATTAAAATTCCCATTGTACATAGTGCACTCTATTCCATCCCCGAATCCATTCTCATTGGTGCCTATGTCATTCTCATCCACACTCGCATCAACAATCAGTTCCCACCCGCCTTCAGTGAGCTTTGCCATACGGGCACACGAACCTAGGTTTCCCTCAGAACCGAGGCTACCTGCATAGAGTACTTCTGAACCAGATACCGAACAGGAACATAAGCCTGGGATGCCCCTGGTAACAGGTTTCTGAGAGTTGGGATAACCAGGATCAGTGTGAAAAAGGCCAAGGCTGTGGGGAGGTTCAGTCACCGTCCACGCTTCACCGTCTTCAGTGTACCATACCTGTCCTCCATAATCGTAGTTGAGGCAGGTATTGACGTAGAGTTTGCCATCAAATAGTACCATAGTGGTGATAGTTTTATTCCAATAGTCACCGAAGCCGTTTTCATCACCGCCTGTTCCAATCTCATAGCTATCACCCACCTGCACTTTGCCA
>CAYYOQ010000069.1:0-9231 GCA_964473235.1 uncultured Thermodesulfobacteriota bacterium
TTATCAGGGAACAGCAAAAGCTAAAAGACAGTTGTCAGTTAACAGGGATCAGGATAAAACCAGTTGGCAGTGGTCAGTTGACAGTAGCCAATAAAACCGTAAAAGCGGTTGATTGTATTTTTTTTGCTGAAAACTGTAGACTGTAAACTGATAACAGTAGTCAGGGTATAGGGTTCAGCAAACAGTTCATGCTTGATAGTCTACGGTAAAGAGCAAAGTTGACGACTTCGTAAAAAGTCCATCTGCTGCGTTGCGCTGCATCCTCAGTCATTGCGGCGTACACGCACGTACGCCTCATTCCTTCGTATTTGCGCGCCTTGCATCTGAATCTTTTTACTTTGTCGTCTGATTTTTGACTTTTTACGAGAACATCAGTTTTAGTTAAAAGCGCTTCAAGGGGCAAGGTAATGGGATTTACCTGTGGCATTATCGGTCTGCCTAATGTGGGAAAATCAACCATTTTTAATGCGCTTGCTCACGCACATGCCCTCGCCTCAAGCTACCCCTTCTGTACCATTGACCCCAACAAGGGGATGGTTGCAGTTCCTGATGAACGCCTGAGTAAGATTGCTCAGATCACCCATCCTCCCAAGGTGACACCTACCCATATTGAATTTCTGGATATTGCAGGATTGGTGAGGGGCGCAAGCCAGGGAGAAGGTTTGGGAAACCAGTTCCTCGGCCATATCCGTGCGGTAGATGCGCTGGTACATGTTGTCCGCTGCTTTGCTCACCAGGACGTTTCCCACCTCTATGGGACACTTGATCCAAGAAGGGATATGGAGATTGTTACTACCGAGTTAATTATCGCCGATCTGGAGACCCTAGATAAGCGGATGGGAAAAGCTACTAAGCTCTTGAGGGTTGGCGATAAAAAGGCTGAAGTAGAAATAGGGATTTGCCAGAAGGTAAAAGAATGGTTAGATGGGGGAAAGGCTGCTCGAACGCTTCCGCTCGAGGAGGAGATGCATCTGGTTAAAGACCTCTCCTTACTCACTTCAAAGCCGGTGGTGTATGTAGCCAATGTGGATGAGGAAGAGTTGAAGACTAGATACTACTCAGCCGTGGTTGCTCAGGTTGCGTCAGAGGAGGGTGCAGGGGTAGTGGTGATTTGCGGAGATATGGAGTCAGAGATTGTAGCGCTTGAAAGTGAAGAGGAAAAGAGGGAGTTTATGAAAGAGCTGGGGCTTGAACGATCAGGGCTGGAACAATTAGTCACGGTAGGGTATGGACTGCTTAACCTGATTACCTTTTATACCACGGTGGGTCCCGAGTTGCGCGCCTGGACAGTACTCAAGGGAACTAAGGCGCCGCAGGCAGCGGGAAAGATTCATACCGATATGGAACGGGGGTTCATCAAGGCAGAAGTCGTTTCCTATGCTGATTTTACAAAAGCGGGCTCCCTGACAGCCGTACGCGAGGAAGGCCACCTTCGCATAGAGGGTAAGGACTATACCATTCAGGATGGCGATATTGTGTACTTCAGGTTTAGTCCGTGAGTCAGTTGATGGTTGTCGGTTAACAGTTGCCGGTAACTAATGCTCCCGATATTCCCCAAACACCTCCCTCAGCGTATTAGCGATCTCTCCAAGGGTGGCATAGGCTTTAACGGCTTCCAGGGTGGGTGGAAGGAGGTTATCTGTTCCTTCTGCTGCCTTTTTAATGTCCTTAAGTAATTTGTGTACCTGGTTATGGTCTCGTTCACGTTTAATTTTTTCAATCTTCTTCCTCTGTAGTTTCTCTACTTCAGGGTTGACTCTTAACAGGTTTGTGGGTGGTGGTTCCTCAACGGTGAACTGATTTAATCCCACGATAATCCTCTGTGTGCTCTCTACCTCCTTCTGGTACGCGTAGGCGCTGTTGCCAATCTCTCGCTGGACGAAACCTTGCTCGATGGCCTTGATCATCCCCCCCAGGGCATCAATCTTTTGGATATAGTCTATAGCTCTCTTTTCAATCTCAGTGGTGAGTGACTCAATGAGGTAGGAACCTCCCAGGGGGTCAATGGAATCAGTGACCTCAGTTTCGTAACCTATAATCTGCTGAGTTCTCAGCGCGATGCGCACTGCTTGCTCAGAGGGAAGCGCGAGCGCTTCATCAAAGGAGTTGGTGTGGAGAGATTGAGTACCTCCCAACACCGAGGCGAGCGCCTGGTAGGCCACGCGTACGACGTTGTTGTAGGGTTGCTGGGCAGTTAGGGTACATCCCGCAGTCTGGGTGTGAAACCTCAGCATACAGGACGCAGGCTTTTTCGCGTGAAAGCGCTCTCTCATGATGCGTGCCCAGAGTCTTCTGGCGGCGCGGAACTTTGCGATCTCTTCAAGAAAGTTATTGTGACAGTTAAAGAAGAAGGAGAGCTGTGAAGCAAAGGCATCCACATCGAGCCCGACTTTGATGGCGGCATCAACGTAGGCGATGCCATCGGCGAGGGTGAATGCCACCTCCTGTGCGGCTGAAGATCCCGCTTCCCGGATGTGGTATCCACTGATACTGATAGAGTTCCAGTTGGGGAGGTGATCTTTGCAGAAGGCAAAAATGTCGGTAACAATTCTCATGGATGGCTGGGGAGGGTAGATATAGGTTCCTCTGGCTACATACTCTTTGAGGATATCGTTTTGAATGGTACCGCGCAGTTCACTTATGGTTACCCCCTGCTTTTCTGCCACCGCCATGTACATGGTGAGCAGGGTTGCAGCAGTAGAGTTGATGGTCATCGAGGTGCTCACCTTCCCCAGAGGTATTCCCTCAAAGAGGATTTCCATATCTTGAAGAGAATCAATGGCGACACCGCACTTACCAACCTCCCCCATGCTCAAGGGGTGGTCTGAGTCGAAGCCGATTTGAGTGGGGAGATCAAAGGCAACGCTCAATCCGGTCTGTCCGTGATCGAGGAGGTATTTATATCTCTTATTGGTATCTTCAGCGGTACCGAAACCCGCGTACTGCCTCATGGTCCATAACCGTCCCCGATACATGGTAGGCTGTACACCTCGGGTGAACGGGTGCTCACCGGGAAACCCCAGGTCCTTAGTGTAATCAAACTCCTCTAAATCGAGGGGGGTAAAGAGTCGTTTGAATTCGATATCTGAAGTAGTAGCAAACCGTTCTCTCCTCTCAGGGAATTTTGTTATCGCTTTCTTTACCGTAGCAGTTTCCCATCGCTCTTGCTCTTCTCTAATACCAGCCATAGAAGCTCCTCCTTTGTGAGTAACGATTACCAGTAGATATTGAGGTTATCTCTTATCATCTTTACGAGTGCATTATTATCTGAGTGCCCGGTCATCTGGGCAGTAACTTTTCCCTTGATGGGTCTCCCCAGCAAATAAAAGTCGCCGAGTAAGTCCAATATCTTATGGCGCACAAACTCATCGGGAAACCGCAACTCGGTATTCACAATTTTTTCGTCGTCAATGAGAATACAGTTGTGCAGTCTCCCCCCACTGGCTAAGCCTTTTTTCTCCAGCTCTCCTATATCCTTGACGAAACCGAAGGTGCGGGAGGGAGCAATATGGGATTTAAAGGATTGACTGTCTTTCAAAGTAAAGGTGTACACCTGTCTTCCCACCGGTTCAGGGTAGCTGAGCGTGTAGTGGATGGAAAACGTGTGGTGTGGTTCTATAAGAATATATTTAGTGGTGGGGGAAATTTCTCCTACGGAGTATTTCTTATCAATGACAATTTCATCCACTTCCACATCCTGCTCCTCGATGCCTGCCTCTTCAATGATTTGACAGAAATCGAGGGCTGAACCATCCATGATGGGGATTTCATCGCCGATTTTGACCAGAAGATTGGTGATGTGGTAGGCATGGAGTACTGCCATGAAGTGTTCAATGGTCTTGGCAATCGCCTTTCCTCTTTGCAGTGAGGTGGCGTATTCGCTAGATTCCACGAAATCGATGTGGGCAGGGACGGTTTCGCTGGTGGTGATGCTTCCGAAGACTATGCCGCTATTGGGGGGGAGGGGTGAGAGGATGAGGCCAGCCTTCAGTCCAGAGTGAAGCCCCTGGCCGCTTAGGACCATGCTCCGCTTTAGGGTTTTTTGCATTAACCGTTTTTCTTTCTTCTCGTGTCTCACCACGATATCGAACTGTGCAATGTGTTTCTTGAGGGTCTGAGGGCGAATGCCGAGCTTACGGGCAGTGAGGGTTAGATCATTATTATTCTTCTTGAGGTGGAAGTGAAGAAATTCTCGCTTCCACGCCCCCTCAGCCTCCTTAAGGGAAGTATATTTGTCATAGACTCTGCTCCTTTTGGTGAGAGATTCACCTCTGATCAGGGCAGGTAAGTGAGTGAAAGTAATTTTGGTGGTAGGCACCGTTACCACTAGGTTCTCAATTAGGTTTTTCAACTCTTTAATATTCCCAGGCCAGTTGTGATTTACCAGCGCCTCGAGTGCTTCATCCTCCAATTCTTTACCCGTGCGATTGTAGAGCTTCGAAAAATGGTTGAGGAAGAAACTGAGCAGTGCGGGGATATCGCCTTTTCTCTCCCGCAGGGGAGGGAGAGCAATGGTATGTTCCCCGAGGAGGTGATACAGCTCTTCATTAAACTTCCCCTCCTCTACCAGGGAGGAGAGGTGTTCGGTCGAAGATGCGATAATTCTCACATCGTTTGATTTTCCATTTTTGCCACTCGCTTTCGATTCTACTTTGGTGAGGGTTTCATAGAGTTCTTGTTGAGTTTCAAGTGGCATTGCATTAATAGAATCTATGAAGAGGGTTCCTTTACTGGCTTTTTCTAGTGCGCCAATCTTTCGCAGATCTTTTTTTGATGAAGAAGGTATGGTTGTTCCCCATAGTTCATTGCCTAGCTCCTCAGGGGCATAGATGGTGCAGTTGAATTTAACCAGAAGATTTTTTCTCCTTGGGCTTTGGTTGTGGATGAGACGGGCGACCAGTTCTTTTCCTGCTCCATTTTCTCCCGTGATCAGGATAGGTTTATTGGTTTTTGCCAGCTTCTTAATTTCTTCTCTAAGGCTCACGATGGAGGTATTCTCTCCGATGAGCTCTTCTTCCTGGGGAGTGATGGTAAGCCTTTGACTCCTCAATCGTTTTCGCTCAAGGGAGTTGTTTACTACGGAGAGCACGCTGTCAAGTGAGAGTGGTTTTTCTAGGAAATCGAACGCCCCCGTCTTAATGGCCTGAATGGCGGTATTGATGGTTCCATGGCCGGTCATGATTACCACGTCTAAATTAGCATCAAACTCTTTGATTGCTTTGAGCGTTTCTATGCCATCCATGCCTGGTAGCCATATATCAAGAAAGATTACATCAGGGGTATCTCCCCGTACCTTTTCTAAAGCTTCCTGCCCATCATTGGCAGTGAGCACCTCATAGCCTTCATCTTCGAGGCTTCCCTTTAAGGTGTGGATGATCTTTTCTTCATCATCAACAACCAGTATTTTGGCTTTTTTCATTTTTTTTCCTTTTGCGTTAACTACCCATCACTGGGAATGGGGTGGGTCATACCTTAACCGGCAGTTCAATAATGAATCGTGTGCCCTTGGGGTAGTTGTCCCGTACCCTTATGTATCCATTGTGATCCGCGATAATGGAACTGACAATAGCAAGCCCCAGGCCCGTTCCAGATTTTTTGGTGGAAAAGTAAGGTTCAAACATCTTTGATTTTACCTCCGGGGAGGTGCCGCGCCCAGTATCGGCTATTTCTACCCTCGCAATTTGAAATATCTTGTCATAGGATGTTTCAATGATGATTTTACCCTCACCCTCATGCTCAATGGCATCGACCGCATTGTCGAGCATATTTACTATCGCTCGCTTCGCCTGATCCTTATCAAGGTTAAAGGCGGGGATGGTATCTCTCTCTATCAGCTCGATTGAGATGTTTTTCTGCAGTTCTTTAAAGGGTGCCATTGCCTCACGTATTACCTTACTGAGGTCATTGGGAAGGAGGTTGGTTGCGGGCATTCGGGCGAAATTAGAGAATTCGTTGATCAGATTTTTTATTTCCTCTGTTTGAGAGAGGATGATTTTGGTGCAATCATCAAAAATCTTGCCATCCGTTTCAAATCGTTTCATGTACCTCTTTCTCAGCCGTTGAGCGGAGAGCTGAATGGGGGTGAGAGGGTTTTTAATCTCATGGGCAATTCTTTTTGCTACCTCTCTCCAGGCGATGGCTCTTTGGGCTTTCTGGATATGGGTTACATCCTCGAAGACAAACACTAAGCCCAGGTGGTTACCTGCCTCATCCCTTAGCATGGTACCGCTTACCAACAGTTCAACTATGCTGTCGGGAAAGGAGACGGTAATCTGGCGTTCGATGGTACTCCTGCCCGTGATAATCACTTCCCTAATCAGATGGTTCAGGGTACTCATATGCTCTGCAGAAAAAACCTCATCGTAGGTTCTGTAGAGTGAGTCTTCTGGCTTTATCTTAAGAAGATTTTCAACAGATTTATTGATAGTGGTGACAAAGCCATGTTCATTAATGGAGATGACGCCCGCTGCAACGTTTTTAAGAATGGTTTCCATGTAACGACGGCGACGTTCCAGCTCGAGGTTGGTCTCAGTGAGATCATTGGTGGTTTTTTCAATCTGGAGTTTGCTTGATTTAAGGTCAGCGGTCATCTTATTAAAGGAATTAACCAGGCTACCCATCTCATCATCGGTAGAGGCCTCTATCGTAAAGTTAAGATCGCCTTGAGCAATCAGGTTGGTTCCCTCTGCCAGCTTTTGAATAGGATCGGTCAAGCCTTTGGAGAGGTAAAAGCCGAACCAGGTTGCAGAAAAAATGATCAGGAGGGTTACGATAGCGAGGATCATAACATAGGTGGTTTTAATAAGGGGCTTTTGTAATTCTTGCTGATTGTATTCTTTGAAGGTTGAAGTGATAGAGGTTATTTTGGAGGCGATACTTTTAGGCATGTAAAAGTTTACCACCACGGTTGCCACTACCTTATCTTTTTCCCAGGGTGAGTAGATGGGGGCTACTGCACTGATAAGATCCCCATTTCCCAAGGGTTGAACTTTGGTGGTTTCCTTTCCCGCCAAGCCTTTCTCTCTCAGTTCTGGTTCGCTACTGGTAAAGCTATCGGAAGGCATGCGGGTGCTGATGGCTTTGATGATCTCCTCACCCGTTGAGGAGTATATCTCTACGGCCCCCAGATTATACTCTTCTTCCTTCTGGGTGATGAATTTTTTTAGATTGTCCGGAGCAGGTTCATTTAAGAGATTGTTCTGGGTGATTGCTTTACCTATTTGCTTGGCATAGTGAAGGGCATAGTCGGTGGCATATTTATAGTAGATTTCCGTGAGCTCAAAGGATTGCGCCAAGGAATATTTCACCTGTGAACTGAACCAGCTTTCAATACTTGCACTGATAAAACCTGAAGCAACCCAGAAGAGGAGAAGGGCAGGCATAAGGGAGAGCCCGACAAAGGCAACAACGAGCTTGGTTCGCAGCTTTGCCCCCAGTATTCCTCTTTTTCTTTCGAAGAGAAGCTTCACTACATTTCTTACTACCAAAAATATTAAGAGCAGTAACAGAATGACGTTGACGTAGGTGAGGCTTAAGATGAGAATATTTTTTGTGGTGGGAAGCTGTTTTTCAAAAGCGGTAATGAAGACCTGGAGTAAGATAAGAAGCAGCACAGAAAGAAGAACCACGAGGATGATGACGAGGTCCCGCTTCCTTCTTATCTTTTTTGATGATACTTTTTCCCTCTGATTTTGCTGTGTCATGGTAGGGTGATTTCTACTACCTTACAAAGTTATCTATTTGAAGATAGCTATATTAATTTTATTCGGGAAGCAATTTTATTTTAATTTTCCTTTATTTTTTATTAACTTATAAATATAGCTAATAAAGGGGAAAATTGCAAGTTAATATGTGTAACATTTTAATATTAAAGCATTTTTATAGGATGGGCCGGTGTGCTTTAGGGGTCTTTCTGGAGGGTTTCCCCTCTTCTTAAAAAAGCAAAGATGTAATCTAGACAGCTATTTCCTTTGAATGGGTGGTGGCGCTATGATTATCCTTACCATCTCCGCCTCTTTCACCAAAGTATTTCTTCTTTTGTGCTCACCCGCTGTTTAATCTGTTGAATGAGGTCTTGAAGGACAGGAAAGACATGTTCCCTGATATCCCCTGCGATGGCAACCAGCATGATATCATCCCCCACTTTTAAAGTGCCTTCTTTAACCTCAATCAGCACCTCAATTATGCCAGGGCGTGACTTACACTCTGAGATGATTTTTTGCAGGGTCTGGTGATTCACCTTAAACCTGATCTCTTTCACCTTTCGCCCGTCTCTGGAAGTTTCCCTCACAATCCCGTTGTGACAGAGGATCATTCCCGCCTCGGCAATTCGGGGATGGGATTTTATACGGACAACCATTTCTTCAAGGGTCATGGTACCTCCTTTGGTAAGAGCGTTTCACTGAAAGAGCACTTCACATTGAGCAAATCCAAAATTTGAATATCGAAATCCGAAAGCTTACAGGCTTGCCAGCTGACAAGTATTGCCAGCCAATGCGATCCACATCCAGAACGTTTTATAGTACCAAGTACTGAGTAAAATCCGAGTTTCCAATTTCTAACTTCAGATTTCATCCAGTATCCAGTATCTTCAATCCCTAAATTCCCCAACTCTTCAATCTATAATCTCACATCCCATATCTCAGATCACTTTGCTATAATTCCTCAATTCCTTTCATGCGCCTTGAACCGTGTATCTTGCATCCAGAACCCAGTATCCCACATTTCATATCATATAAGTCATAATTCCCCAATACTAAAGTTTTGAAAAGAATTACCAAGGACAGGGCATTTTTTTCTTCCTTGCAAAACCTTTTGTGGTATGATGATGTAGTTGAAAAGGTATGTCTATGGGAAAACATTTCAAAAAAGTTTTGCTCACTGCTGTACTTATACTAGTCCTCACTGGCTGCGTGTCGACCCCGCCGCTTCCTCTTCCGCCTCCCCCTTCATTCCAGCTTGATACGCTTGACACCTCTGTCCTGCGAGGGAAGGTAATTGTGATCGATCCTGGCCACGGCGGGAGGTATAAGGGTGCTATAGGAGCGATGGGGTTAAAGGAATCGGATGTTAACATGGGAGTGGCGCTCTATCTCTGGGGGTTTTTGTATAGCGCCGGGGCGAGGCCTGTGCTCACACGAACTGCTGATACCACCGTTGCTCCGCCCTCGCATAGAGTGCTGAACCAGGATTTGCTAGCCCGTAGCAGAGTGAGTAACGATCTCGCTGCCG
>CAYYOQ010000070.1:0-9207 GCA_964473235.1 uncultured Thermodesulfobacteriota bacterium
TCCATGGAAGGTCATAAAGACTGCGCGAAACATATAAAAGGCGGTCATGAAGGCAGTGATGGCAGCGATGGCCCACAGCAAGGTATTTGCCTGAAAAGCCTCCCATAAAATCTCATCCTTGCTGAAAAATCCCGCAGTGAAGGGAAATCCCGCAATCGCCAGACAGCCGATGAGAAAGGTCAGATAGGTAATAGGCAAGTGTGATCTTAGACTTCCCATCTTCCTCATGTCCAGTTCACCTGAGAGGGCGTGCATTACACTTCCCGCACAGAGGAAGAGCAGGGCTTTAAAGAAGGCATGGGTCATCAGGTGGAAAATACCGGCCGTGAAGGCACCCACCCCGCAGGCTAAAAACATATACCCCAATTGGCTAATGGTAGAGTAGGCTAAGACCCTCTTAATGTCGTTAGTTACCATAGCAATGGAGGCAGTAAAGAGAGCGGTCAGTGCCCCAATCACTGCTACCACTCCCATAGAGAGGGGCGCCAGCGAGTAGAGGATATTGCACCTCGCTACCATGTATACACCCGCCGTCACCATGGTCGCGGCATGGATTAAGGCACTTACCGGGGTAGGACCTTCCATCGCATCAGGGAGCCACACGTAGAGAGGAATCTGGGCAGACTTCCCGCAGGCACCTACGAATAAAAGCAAGGTAATGAGGGTGACCGTGAGTTCTCCCGTACGGAGCAGTTGAGGGGCTTTTTCGAATACCGGTAGAAAGTCTAGGGTCCCAAAGACAACGTAGATGAGCATTATGGCTAGAAGGAATCCATAATCTCCGATACGATTAACGATAAAGGCTTTTTTACCTGCATCCGCTGGTGCCTTATTCTGATACCAGAAACCAATTAATAAATAACTACAGAGTCCTACTCCCTCCCACCCGATAAACATCAGCAAGAAACTGTTGGCAGAAACCAGCACCAACATGAAGAAGACAAAGAGGTTGAGGTAGGTGAAGTAGCGGCGAAGGCCAGGGTCATCATGCATGTACCCGTAAGAGTAGACGTGAATGATAAAAGATACACCCGACACGGTGAGCATCATTACCAGGGAGAGGGCATCCACCAGAAAGCCTATGTGCACCTGAAGGTCACCGCAGGGTATCCATTTATAGAGAAGGACTTCAACTACCCGGCTTTCAACAGGCAAGGTAATTAATTCCAGAAAAATGAGGCAGGAGGTGAGAAACGAGAGGAAAATGGTGATACATCCCACCAGGCCAATCAAACTCTTGGGGAAACGTAGGCCTACTACGCCATTTATAACCACTCCTACAAGTGGGAAAAAGGGGACCAACCACACATACTCGGTCATGAACCTGCTCCTTTACCTACCACTTCATCAGATTGATATCATCGACATTAATAGTTCCCCTGTTCCGGTAGAGGGCAACCATGATGCCCAATCCCACCGCAGCCTCTGCCGCGGCCACCGTCATCACAAAGAAGACAAAAATCTGACCATCCATGGAGTTTAAGTGTCGCGCAAAGGCAATAAAGGCAAGGTTAGCTGCGTTCAGCATCAGTTCGATGCACATAAAGATGATGATAGCGTTTCTTCTAATGAATACCCCGACTACCCCTATACAAAAGAGGATGACGCTTACCATTAAATAGTGTGAAATAGGAACCATCGGTAGTTCTTCTCCTCCCCCGTGTGTGATCAGCCTTCTACAACTTCTTTTTAGCTAGTATCACCGCACCTACCATTGCCGCTAACAGGAGTACTGAGGTAATTTCGAAGGGTAAAAGGAAATCGGTAAAGAGTAAACGTCCAATCACCTCGCTGTTACCTACCGCATTCACTTTTTCTATTGAATAGGCGCCCTTCTGCCCCGTGAAGACTTGTGAGGTCATCACAGACCCTAACGATATCGCGAGCAGCAGCGAGAGGACCACTGCACTCACCTTCTGCAGCAGATGACCACTCTGAGAGCTAACTTCCTGTTCCAGGTTGAGCAACATGATTACAAAGAGGAATAGCACCATGATTGCACCCGCGTAGACAATGACCTGAACGGCAGCGATAAACTGTGCGTTGAGCAATAGATATACCCCCGCCAAGCAGAAGAAGGTTAAGACCAGGAAGAGTGCACTGTGCACAGGATTTTTTCCTAGGACCATCAGCAGCGATGAAACCACCATGACCGCCGTAAAACCGTAGAAAAGAAGCGCTTCCATAGATATTACCCTTTTACCTTCGTTACTCCTCTAGTAACCTTTCCTTCGTATAAATTAACTTGTCTCTCGTGAAGTCCGCCAACTCATACTCCCCCGTCATGAGTAGAGCCCCTACCGGGCAGGCTTCCACACAATATCCACAAAAGATGCAGCGAGCACCATCAATTTCATAGCGTTGCGCGTATTTCTCATGGTGCTCGTTCTCAGCCGTCTCTATGGTAATGCACTGGGCGGGGCAGACCGCCGCACAGAGACAGCAGGCAACACACTTCTCCTTCCCTTCTTCGGTTCTCAAAAGCTTATGCAACCCCCGGAAGCGGGGGTAGGGTGTCCACCGCTCCTCAGGATACTTTAAGGTAGCAGGCTTTCCGAAGACAGTGGTTTTGAGAAAGTACCCTAAGGTCTCTTGCAATCCGCAGATGAGCGCCCAGATACTTTTGACCACAGACACTATCATGTTCTTCTTTTCACTTAGATGAGTTGAGCTATTTGGAGTATCGCCGTAAGTGCCACATTAAACAGTGCCAGGGGAAATAACACCTTCCAGCCAAATTGCATCAACTGGTCATAGCGCAACCGCGGGTAGGTTGCCCTGAGCCAGATAAAAAAGAAGAGGAAGAAAAATACCTTCGCCCCAAAGATACCTATGGGAAGGAGCGAAACGATAATCTGCCCAATGAGGGTAGAGGGGGTAATGCTCCCTATATCAAAAAACGGAAGATACCACCCTCCCAGGAAAAGCGTTGTCACCAGTGCGCTCACCACAATCATGTGGGCATACTCCGCCATAAAGAAGAGGGCAAATTTCATACTGGAGTACTCCACGTGGAAGCCCGCTACCAGCTCGCTTTCCGCTTCTGGTAAATCAAAAGGTGTACGATTACACTCGGCAATTCCACAAATAAGAAACACGATAAACCCTAACGGCTGCGTGATAATAAACCACACCTCCTTCTGGGCCTTTACTATCTCAACGATGCTCAAGGAGCCGGTGAGCATCAATACCCCAATAATGGAGAGCCCGATGGAAAGCTCATAGCTGATCATCTGGGCAGAGGAGCGCAGCCCCCCCATCAGCGCGTACTTGTTGTTTGAAGACCACCCCGCCAGGGTGATACCATAGACACTTAAGGAAGAGAGGGCGAAGATATAGAGAATACCGATGTTGACATCCGCAATCCTCAAAGGGATGGTGTGGCCAAAGAGGGTGAGTTCACCTCCAAAGGGAATCACCGCAAAAGAAGCAAACGCACACACTGTGATAATAAAAGGGGCGAGGTGGTAGATTACCTTATTGGCACTATCCACCACAATATCCTCTTTAAAAAATAATTTTATTCCATCAGCGATAGGCTGCAGTAATCCATGCCACCCTACCCTTAGGGGACCATGGCGTATCTGCATGTGACCCAGCACTTTACGTTCTAGCCAGGTGAGATAGGCCACGGTGAGAAGCATCGCTACAAAGACTACGATAATTTTAACCACCATGACCGCAAGTGTAATGAGATCCATAGAAATCCTCTAGATCCCTTTTTAAGTTTTTCCTAGCTCAACAAACGTAGGAGCAAGGTTTTTACTGGTAAGCAGGTTAACCGGCTGTGCATCAAAGTGGTAGGGAATGAAAACCACACCCTTCCTCTGTTTTTTGCTAATCTTTACCTTCAACCTTATCGCTCCTCTTCGTGATCTTACTACCACCGATTGACCATCGGCGAGTTGATATTTTTTGGCATCCTCAGGGTTTACTTCTACCCATCCACCAGGACCTATTTGGTTCAATTCTGGGGATTTCGTAGAAAATGAACCTGAGTGAAACAGAATACTACCGGTTAAGAGTAAAAGGGGATAGTTTTTGTCAGATATTTCTTTTTCGCCAGCCTCAACAGGGATAAACCGACCCTTCACCTTTGTCTCGCCAGGGACGAAGGTAAGCCTCATCCCTTCACTGCCTAACTGATCGTACTCTACCTCTCCATAGAGGGGTACGAGTTTCCTAATCTCTCGCATCACTTCTTCCGGCAGAGATGCATTCATCTTATATCCCATCTTGATCGAAAGCTCACTAAAAATTTCTAGATCCGTCTTTACACCTTGAAGCTTAGTGAGTCCAGGCAGTAGTTTTTGAACCCTCCCCTCAAAGTTAGTATAAGTCCCACTTTTCTCTGCAAAGCCTGCCACCGGCACTACCACGTCTGCATAGCAGGCGGTGGGGGTCAAAAACAGATCTTGAACCACAAGGAACTCAAGGGACTCTAAGGCCTTTTGGGTCTGAGTGATATCAGGATAGCTTACCAAAGGGTTTTCTCCCACCAGGTAGAGAGCCTTCATCGTTCCCTTTTCTGTATGCACCATCATCTCTAAAGCATTATAGCCGGATTGAGAGGGAAGGGATATCTTCCACACCTCTTCAAAGGTACCTCTCACCTTTGCATCTAAAAGATCCTGATAACCTGGAAGCAGGGAGGGGAGTACTCCCATATCCAAAACCCCTTGAGCATTACATTTCTCTCCCAGGAGGGCAATCCCTGAACCCTTTTTACCCACCAGCCCAAGGAGGAGGGCTAGATTAGCTACCGCCTGAGCAAGTTTTTCATCATCTGAGAGCATAGCCAATCCACAAGAAACCAGAATACATACCCGTTTACCCTTGGCTAAGAGCCGAGCTGTTTCCTCAATATCCTCCTTCTTTACACCGGTTATCTTTTCCAGATACTCTCCATGATAGTGAGCAACACCTTCCTTCAATTGCTCAAACCCTTCGGTGGAAGTAGCAACATACCGCTCGTCGTAGAGTCTTTCGCTAATGAGCGTGTGGACGATCCCGTTTAAGAGCACTATCTCTGAAGCGGGATGATGGGTGAGCGATATAGCAGCAAGTCTATTGAGCTTAACTGTTGAACTGCTTGCAACAATTAGTTTAGACTCATCCCCCTTGACCGCCATGTTTACCTGATAGCCGATGACCGGATGGGTTTCAGAAAGATTAGAGCGTACCAGAAAAATCACCTCTGCCCCGCGTATATCCTCCAAGGTAATATCATTGGCTGCATATCCAAAGGAACCCCTAAAACCTTTGAGCAGCCCCGAGTAACTATAGGTGCCGGAATGGTCAACGCTATCTGTCCCCACTACCGCCCGCATAAATTTTTGAAATACATAGGCCTCCTCATTGGTCAATCGTTCGGAACAGATACCACCTATACTTGCTGCCCCGTGTCTCTCTTTTACCTTCCTAAAGCCCTGAACTATTCTCTCCAGCGCCTCTTCCCAGGGAGCCCTCACTAGCTCCCCCTCTTTATTTTTCACCAGGGGGCTGTTCATCCTCTCAGGACTTATCAGATACTGGTAGCCAAAACGTCCCTTGGCGCAAAGACTCCCCTTATTAACCCCGATGGTATCATCCCCAACAATCCTATAAATCCTGTTACCTTTAACACCCAGAGTGAGGGTACACCCGGTGCTGCAGTAGGAACAAATGGTGTTGACCTTTTTAAGCTCCCAGGTCCTCGCCTTATATTTAAAGAGTTTATCGGTAAGTGCCCCCACCGGGCAGATATTCACACACTCTCCGCAAAACTCACAATCTAAAACCCGTTCGAAGTCCGTTCCTATCGTGGTTTTTAAGCCCCGATTGACAAAACTAATCTCAGCAGCGCCAACCATCTCTTCACACACCCGCGCACACATCCCGCAGAGCACACAGCGATTGACATTTCGTTCAATTAACGGTGAGGCACGATCAATCTCGTGATGAAACTTCTTATCAAAGAATCTGGTACTACTCACTGCATACTCATACACTAAATCCTGCAGCGTACACTCACCACCCTTGTCACAGACCGGGCAATCCAAGGGGTGATGGATGAGTAATAATTCAAGTAGTGTTCTCCTCGCCTTCCTCACCTCAGGGGTGTTGGTGTTGATCACCATTCCGTTAGCTGCAGGGGTAGAACAAGAAGGGACCAGTCTTCCCTTCATCTGCTCCACCTCAACCATACACATCCGGCAGGCACCGAAGGGCATTAACCTCTTATGGTAGCAAAAGGTTGGAATGTACACACCCGCAACCCCTGCCGCCTCCAAAATAGTCGCACCTTCTTCTACCAATACCTCTCGTCCATCGATGGTCAAGCTTATCATCTAACTTCTACCTTCATCTCTCTCGAATCTTTTAGGCCACCGCTCACTTAAGAAACCAGGAACTTATTCGATAGCCATGAATTTACAGGTAGTGATACAGTTTTTACACCTACTACATTTTTTACTATCTATTGTTGCTACCTGTTTCTTTTCCCAAGCAATTGCTCCCACCGGGCAGACCTTAAAACACTGCCCACACTTCTTACAGAGTTCCCCATTGACCTCAAATTTAAGCAGGGCCACACAGGCGTGAGCAGGACACCGCTTTTCTTTAACATGCGCCTCATACTCACCTCGGAAATAACGTATAGTAGTAAGTACTGGATTGGGTGCGGTGTTACCTAAACCACAAAGTGCGGTAGCTTTTATCGTTGCCGCCAAATCTTGCAATAGCTCAATATCTCCCTCTTCTCCCTTCCCCTCGGCAATCCTTCCCAGTATATCGAGCATTACTTTGGTTCCCACGCGACAGGGGATGCACTTTCCGCAGGACTCGTCTTGGGTAAAGCCCAGAAAGAACTTGGCAATATCTACCATACAGGTAGTCTCATCCATCACCACCATACCGCCCGAACCCATAATCGCACCGGTCGCATTGATTGACTCATAATCAACCGGGGTATCAACAAGGCTTTCGGGGATACACCCTCCTGAAGGACCGCCCATCTGGACTGCTTTAAACTTCCGCTTATCTTTGATCCCTCCCCCAATATCGTAAATAATGGAGCGGAGACTGGTACCCATTGACACCTCTACCAAACCTATATTATTAACTGCTCCCGTCAGTGCAAATACCTTGGTACCCTTACTCTTTTCTGTACCCAAGCTACTATACCAGTCTCCTCCGTGGATAATGATGAGCGGAACATTGGCATAGGTTTCCACATTATTTAATACCGTAGGTTTTTTCCACAGTCCTTTATAGGCAGGGAAGGGAGGACGAGGCCTCGGCATGCCTCTTTTGCCTTCGATGGAAATCATAAGGGCAGTCTCTTCCCCACAGACAAAGGCACCCGCACCTTGATAAATATCAATATCAAAATCAAAGCCGGAGTTGAGAATATTCTTACCCAAAAGACCATACCCCCTCGATTGATCTATGGCGATGTAGAGTCGTTTTACCGCGAGAGGATACTCAGCCCGAACATAGATATACCCCTGGTAGGCACCAATCGCTTTCGCGGCGATGGTCATCCCTTCTAAGACCGAGTGAGGATCTGCCTCTAAAATACTTCGGTCCATAAACGCCCCTGGATCACCTTCATCACCGTTACACAGGACGTATTTGATATCCCCTTTTGCCTTGGCACAAAATTCCCACTTGAGACCGGTAGGAAAGCCGGCACCACCCCTGCCGCGCAGGCCTGACTTCTTCAGCTCCTCAATGATCTTATCAGGAGTCATGGTGGTGAGAGCCTTTGCCGCTGCCTGGTATCCATCACGTCCAATGTATTCATCTATTTGCTCTGCATGGATGAGACTTCTGTTTTTGAGGGCGATCAGTTTCTGCTTTCCGAAGAAAGCGATGTCGTTCATGCGAGGAATGACTATACCAGTGGTAGGGTCACGGTACATCAACTCCTCTACCGGTCTTCCCTTGAGGAAGTGTTCTTCAACTAAATGAGGGATATCCTCAGAGGTAAGCTTCTGGTAAAAAATGCCCTCAGGATATACCACCATCACCGGACCTACCGCACAAAACCCATTACACCCTGTAATTACCACTTGGACTTCCTCTTCTAACCCCCGCTTCTTCAGCTCTTCTTCAAGTGCTTGTCTCACCTTCAGCGAGTGATTAGAAGCACAGCCTGTCCCCGCACAAATCAACGCATGTGACCGGAAAAACTTCATCTACCAGTCCCTTCAATAATAGCTTAAACAGTAGTCTCACTCCCAACTGCTAAGGCATACCTTTCAACAATCTTCCCGCCAATGACGTGCTCAATTAAAATCTCCCTCATCTTCTGCTCATCTAAGTCAACATATTTTACAGGTGCCTCACCTAAGAGTTCTATGGTAGCCATTGGCTCTCTGCTGCAAAGACCTGCGCAGCCCGAGGTAGTAACCATCACCTCAGTGAGCCCCCTTTTGGAAATCTCATCTATCACTGCACCCATCACCTTTCTTGCTCCAGAGGCGATTCCACAGGTACCCATATGTACTGTAATCTTTGCACGATGTCCCCCTTCCCTCAGCGTGGTAGCGGCCTTGGCCTCTTCTTTAATCCTTTTTAAATCCTCGAGCGTTAGCTTTGTCATGGCATAACTCCTCTAATGCCTTTATTAATAATGTTTGTCTAATATGTCCATTGCTTTAACCGGATCTAACAATCCATAGGTATCCTCACCCACCATCATGGCAGGTGCTAAACCACAGCATCCTATACAGCGTACCCCTTCGATAGAAAATCTCATATCTGGAGTGACCTCACCTTCTTTTATACCCAGCTTTTTTTGAAGCTTGGTGTATATCTCCTCACTGCGCTTCACAAAACAGGCAGTCCCCAGACATACCCGAACGTTGTATTTACCACGGGGTTTCATAGTAAAAAAGGAGTAAAAGGAAACTACACCATAGACTAAGCTAGGTGATATATCTAACCCTTCAGCGATTCTTCTCTGAACTTCTGCTGGCAGGTATCCACACACCTCCTGACATTGCTGAAGCACCGGGATAAGGGAACCAGGTTTCTCCCTATACTGTGCGATGATTTCATCTGCCCTTTTCCACTGATCCGGTGTTATCTCAACGACCACACCCTTCTGAGCTTCCATTATTACCTCTACCTACAAATTTCTCATTTAAAAATTAATGTTTCCTCCTTAACATAGGGGTATTTCTATGTCAAGGATTTTTCTCATGCCACTTTTTAAGGAGA
>CAYYOQ010000071.1:0-2860 GCA_964473235.1 uncultured Thermodesulfobacteriota bacterium
ATAGTAGTGATGTTACTCTTTATCACAAGTATACTTCTTTTTAATTTTTTTATAGGACATGAAGTACTCCCTAAACTGGATGAGATTTATACTTCAGGGTTAATTAGTTTGGCACAGGGAACCTCACTAGAAGAAACCTATACCTTTGTGAAAAAGGTGGAGAAGGCAATAATGGAAGAACCTGATTTTCGGTCAATCATTTCTCTGACTGGTCTTTCCGACGCCTCAAAATATGATGCTGCCCAGGGGGCGGGAGCTACCGGAGTCAATGAATCGATAGTGTTTTACGAGATTGCCCCCAAGCGTGAGCGAAACCGAACTGCCGTTGAGTTTATGAAAGTGCTCAGATCCAAAGTGCCTCCTCTTACCAAAGGGTCATTCTTCTTCATGCAGACCAATGATTATCTTACCCGTGGGGGTGAGAGACCCATTGAGATTAAACTCTTTGGAAGAGACCTCGAGGTCTTAAAGAAGATAAGCGACCAGGTGATAGATGCCTTGGGTAAAGAAAAAGAGATTGTGGATATTGATAACAGCCTTAAGATGGGCATGCCAGAGGTTCAAATTTCAGTAGATAGAGATAAGGCATCATCGATGGGGATCACCGTATCGAGTGTGGCTAATACCGTTGATGCTGCCTTTTTAGGAAAGAAGGTTACGAAATACCGCGATGAGGGTGATGAGTATGATATCCGGGTGCGCTTTTCAGAACCTGATAGAGCTTCTATGCGCAATCTTAGTGACGTAGTAATCTCCTCCCCTCAAGGATTTCTCGCCAACCTCACTGATATTGCTGAGATAAAGGAAGGGCGAGGTCCAATTAAGATTGAGAGAGAGAATCAAGAGAGGATGGTACTCATCAGTGCCGATACTCCTAGCTCAGACTTAAAAGGTGTTGAGAATAAGGTAAAGAAGATACTTACCACCATTCCACTTCCTGAAGGATACTACTTTCGCTACGGTGGTTCTCTAGAAGATATGAAGGAATTAATGATTACCATGTTTTTTACCATGGGTTTGGTCATCCTTTTAATCTATATGGTCATGGCTTCCCAATTTGAATCCTTTGTCTACCCCCTCTGCATTATGTTTTCTGTGCCCATGTCGATTGCGGGTGTTGCTCTTTCACTTGTCCTTTTTCGCACAACCCTCTCAGTGATCTCCTTCATGGGCATCATGATTTTATTTGGTGTGGCCGTTAACAATGGCATCCTCATGATTGACTATGTGAACCAGTTGCGTGCCCAAGGGATGGAAAAAAACCAGGCAATCATCCAGGGAGCCATTACCCGCCTAAGACCTATCCTTATGACCAGCATTACCACCATTTTTGCCTTAATCCCCATGATCTTAGATAGGGAGGAAGGGGCTGAACTTTTTGCGCCGATCGGCGTGGTCTTATTTGGAGGTCTTACCGTTGCAACCTTGCTCACCCTCCTCATTATACCCAGCATCTATAGCCTGATTGATGATACCGGGGTGTGGATAGGGAAAAAGCTCAGACGAAAGATATAACCTAAACCTTACCATTCTTAAAAAATGGAAATGGTGCCATCACTCGTGCGCTCTCTTGGTGCTTTTCCACGAAGTTGAGCGATTTTCCATTAATAGTGCCAAGATCAAGAACTAGTGAACTGAGGTATTGAATTTTTTAATAAAAATGCTAATCTTATCTTAACTATTACCGATAGAGTAACTGTTTTCGGAAGAAGCATTCAGTTAGGTACTCATTATGAAGAGTTTGTCGCTTTCATCATTTACCCTAGTAGACCCTTCTCCCCTCTCCCGCTCTATGCTACTCCCGCTCACCTATTCTCTCCTCGGTCATGTCATAGTACTTGCCCTGTGCTTCTATAATTGGAATAGTATCCCGAGTGAACAAGATGAACCAATCCTTCAGGTAGAGCTTATCGACGCACCGTCACCAGCCGAGGAAGAGCAGACCCTAAAAGCAGAGGGTGAAAAGATACCTAAGGAATATGGACCTGACGCACCTGAAAAGGGACAGCATCATAGTATCACCACTCACTATCCCACCGTACTTGTGGCACAGGGTGATGATACCCAGGTGCGGTCGAGTGGGACAGCCGATGTTACCCCCTCCTTAGAGTCAGAGGCAACTGTTCCCCTGGACAGTACCAATCTAAAGTATGTCTCTTACCTCAACACCATTAAGAAGAAGATCTCTCCCGAGTGGCACTACCCAGAGAGTGCCCAGCAAATCGGCTTACAGGGCAGGCTTGCCCTTTATTTCTCCATCGAACGGGACGGCCATTTGGATAGACTTGAACTTCTCAATTCCTCAGGCCACTCTCTCCTTGATGAAGAGGCACTCAACGCAGTGAGAGGAGCAGCACCCTACTACCCCTTACCTGCAGCAATGAACCTTTCCCGACTCAATATTCTTGCTACCTTCGAGTATAAACTAAGCCCTTACAGGCTGAGCAGCTTTTCGCAGGGGGTGCACGAGGAGAGTTTGTAGAAGATTTTCCTGAAGGTATTATAGATTATGGAACTTCGCACAATGAAGGGAAAATCGCTTACTCCCTTGGAGGTATGCAAACAAACAAGATTCGGTGATGGGACAATTTCCATTAGTGAGCGATTGCCCATAATAAGAAAAAGAATCGTGAGGAACAGTCAATTGAGCTAAGGTTATCTTTCCCTCCTTTATCCGCACTCAAAGTGCCTTTGTAGTGCGCCGCACACAATCCGATCCCTGGTTTTTATCACACATAAAGGTTCTACACTTATAATCTCAGCTTCTTCATTTTCATACATAACCCTCTGCCCTTTCTGGAGAGGGAAATTCTTTTGAGTAGTTTCGCTCGCAGATACAGAAGTAATCTTGTTGCCCCTC
>CAYYOQ010000071.1:2960-9195 GCA_964473235.1 uncultured Thermodesulfobacteriota bacterium
TTAATTTAGTAAATTCAGAGGGTTCCCCGGTAGGTAAGGTGCGAAAGTTAAACGCCGACAAGTTCCTCCCCTATCAAATCTATCTTAATCTTCAAAAGATCTTCAGAAACCTCAACGTTGGGCGTGGTTTTCAAATACAACGCCTTCCTATCACTATTACCCAAATGCGCGCCCTCTCCCTTTTCAATGAGCGAGAGGTGGTAAACATTTCTGATATCTCCCGCTCCCTGGGAATGTCACTACAAAGCGCAACTAATCTGGTGCGCAGGCTTGAGCACTTAGGCTACTTAGAAAGATCTAAGAATAAGAAAGACAAGCGGGTCTCTGACGTACACCTCACCACCAAAGGAAAAAAGAGGCTCAATTTTTTCAGGGAAGGAGAGCTTCAAACCTTAAAACTCCTCTTAAGCCGTCTCAATGCATTCGAAGGGAAGGTAATCAATGAAGCATTAATCAATGTTTCCCTTCTCTTTGAAAAGGCAATCCTCACCCCTCTCCCCAGCGGAGAAGATAAAGGATCATCACTACCCACAACCTACAAGTAGGGTACACTATGAAACAGGTAAAAGGTCTCGATTTTTGGGTAAGGAGTTCCATCTGGCTGGAACTAATAATACCCGGTTATTTTTTCGGTAAAACCTTTGGTACCTCTGACGCCAAGTATCGCTTCCTCGATTCCTTTATGTATCCCAAGTCTTTTGTTGATTTCTGTGGCTATTTTCGCGATCTCCCCGTCGGTCACTACACCGCGCGTTTCTTGGGGGTATTTTCCGGCGCCATCCTAGGGGTACTTTTCTCCCTGTGTATTGGTGTGCTTTATAAGTGGGTGTTAAAGGACTGGGCATATTCCAAGGCAACCCGGGTAGGCTCACTCGCCTTTATCCTTATCGCCCTGATGACCGGATTTATGTCTGATATGTTCTGTGAGAGTATCGGCATGGGCCTTCGTATTGAGCAAAATGTGCCCGATGAATTGGTGGGGAAATTCCTGGTTGAAGATTACGGCTCCTTTGCAAAGGAAACCCAGATTACCGAGCAGAACCTACCGCTGCTCTCCGTCTACGGGAAAGTGAAAGCACATGATCCAGGAAGCGCGAGGAGGTGGTGGATATCTTCTCTCATCTTCATGTACGCCTGGTTCATCCTCTATTTCCTCTGCGCACATCGCATGTTTAAAAGAAACAAAATACCCCGCCACGCCTACTTCAAGCTGCAGATGATTAACCTCGCCATAGTAATTATTTTACTGAGAATGGGATTTGGCATCTCCGCATCGGAGTACCACTACATCGTAACCCGCTTCCAGTATCTCTATGGAGGAATGTGAGATGAGTTTTTCTGCCTTCACCCGTGAAGATTTCATAAAACATGTACGTAACATGGCAGCACTAGGTCTTATCCTCTACCTCTGGGGAGTTGCTACTGGCTATGTTACTAACTGGGTATGTGTGATGATTGGCATAGGAGCACTTACCCTCTTCTTCACCGACTATTTCTTGAGTCACACCCGGGGAGCTTCTTACTTCTGGATTTTCCTTTTTCTACAGGGCTTGAGCAACTTCCATCCCTTTCAATTTCCCCTCAATCAGGAAGAGTGGAAACTTCAGACCAATGATATCATCGCCTGGGAGGCAGGGGGACAGGGAACCCCCCTCTTTCCAGGTGCAGGCCTGCTTATCTCACTGCCCATCGTCCTCTACGCTGGCTATATTGCCCTCCGTCTTTTAAGAACCCCTGCTGATCCACTCGCAAAAGCAAAAAAGACAGTGGCTACTAAAAGATGGCGTATATTTAGTCAGAGCTTCGTTCTGAGCATTTATCTCGTTATCTTTGCCGCCGGTATGACCGCCCGACCAGTAGCCAACCCGGAGCTACTCTTCTGGGCCCTGGCAATGCTGGTAGGCTCACTCCTCCTACCCTTTTTTGTCGGGCGCTGGTTCTGCGGTTGGATGTGCCCCGTGGGCGCATTTCAGGACGGAATCTGGAAATACTTCAACTTTAAGGGAATACCCATCACCGATAAATTCCGCTCTCAGATTAACCGTATCTATGTGCCAGCGACCATGGTTCTGATGATTATTGTAGTGTACACCTTCGAGCGGGTGTTTCAGCTTGCCTCCTCTGCAGAGATGATCAGATCTCCTGACTGGGAAACCCTATGGAAGCCCATGGTCTGGACCAAAGTGCTCACCAACGGAATGTTTCTCGGCTCAGTACTTTTTGCCTACCGTGTCTACTGCCGTTACTTTTGCTGGTATATCGGTTACCGGGTAACCTTGGGTCAACCTGCGCTCTATCGCGTTCCCTTCAAAACTGATCGCTGCCGGGTGTGCCCGGAGTGTTCCCCCGAGCAAAACTGCGCCATGGGGTATCAGTTTCAATCACGACCTGAAGGGGAAGAGGAGCTTTCCATAAGAAATCTGGGAGAAGTCCCAGGAACCTGTACCCTTTGTTATGAATGTCGTGATAGCTGTCCCCACGGGGTGTTCAGAGGAAAGATCAAAAGAATCAATGTGATTCCTGAACGGTGCGTGGGGTGCAGGCTCTGCGAGCTTGCCTGCTCGGGAGAACGGCTAGGGGTATTTGACCCCAGCCGCTCTAATATCCAGATTGAAATGGAAGGAATCCCTGAGATACCTGTTCCCAAGATTAAGGATACCTGCGATGCCTGCAACGGAGATCCAAAATGTATAAAGGTGTGTCCTGCCCGGGTCATTATCTGGGATAAGGAAGGGGTAAGGAAAGGGATAAAGGTAAAGAGACCGGGGAGAATCAAAAAGCTCGTCAAAAAACTTAACCCCTTTTCTAAACCGCAGGTGAGTTGCGACAACCTCTGTGGAGCGTATCCCCAAGGGTGTCCCACCTGTGAGATCACCAAGACCGCCAAGGAAGAAAAGGCAGAAGGAGAAGCCGCATGAGTCGCGCCATGTTTTATAAAGGATACACCCGAAAGATTATCAGGGTCAATCTCACCTCCCACCTGGTAAAAATAGAAGAGCTCCCCAACGGGCAGTTGAAGAAATACATTGGTGGCGCAGGACTTGCTGCCCGGATACTCTATGATGAACTCCCACCGGGTATTGACCCTTTCTCTCCAGAGAATAAGGTGATTTTTTTTGCTGGACCGCTCGCGGGAACTATGATTCCCTGTGGGGGCCGCCTAGGGGTCTACACCAAATCACCCTTGACGGGTGGATTCTTTCACTCTTCAGCCGGCGGACACTTTGCCCCTGAGCTTAAATTCGCCGGCTACGACGGAGTAGTGATTGAGGGTGTGAGCACCGATCCCGTGTACCTCTTCGTCAATAACGAAAAGGCAGAGCTTAGAGACGCTTCCCACATCTGGGGAGAAAAGACCGATATCGCACAGCACTGGTTAAAAGGAGATCTCGGTGAAGAGGAGGTGCAGCTTGCGGTCATTGGTCCCGCAGGGGAGCGCCTGGTGAGATTTGCTAACATTCTGGTAGGATGCCGGGCGCTGGGACGTGGAGGATCTGGCGCAGTGCTCGGTTCAAAAAGATTTAAGGCACTCGCGGTGAGAGGAAAAGGGAAGCTCGCGGTACATGACATGAAAGGCACTCTGGATCTCTCCTACGCCATTATGACCATGATGCGGGAAAACCCTTCCACCGGTCAGATCCTCCCTCGTTTTGGAACCCCGGTGTTGGTTGAAACCAATAATGCCTTAGGTATGCTCGGCTCACGCAACTGGCAGGAGGAAACCTTTGCGGGCGCCAAGGGGCTTTCAGCTGAAACCATGAGAGAGAAAATTGTGGTGAGGAATAAATCCTGCTTTGCCTGCCCGGTGATGTGTGGGAAGTACAGCGAGGTAGCGGAGGGACCTTTTGAAGGAAGAAAAGTAAAGGGACCCGAGTATGAAAATATTTTCGCCCTGGGCTCGATGTGCGGGATTGACTCTATTGAAGCGGTTGCGGCTGCGGAGCGGGAGTGCGACGACTTAGGGATGGACGCCATCGAGACCGGGGTCTCCATTGCCTTTGCCACAGAAGCATTTGAAAAAGGCATTCTCACTCCAAGAGATACCGACGGTGTAGAACTCAAATTTGGAAGCGTTGATCTTCTTCTTCCCCTTATCAAAAAAATTGGAAGGAGGGAGGGATTTGGAGACCTCCTCGCTGAAGGGGTAAAGAGGGCTTCTCAGAGAATCGGGAGAGGATCTGAGAACTTCGCCATCCACAATAAGGGGTTAACCTTTCCTGGGCACTCCGCACGAGGGCTTCCTGGATTTGCCCTGGGCTATGCCACAGGACCACGGGGAGCCTCACACCACGACAGCCGACCCACAGGCGAGAGAACGGGACTGGTACCTCGGGATACCATCGAGGGAAAAGGAATCTACACGGTGAAAGTCAATCACCTCATGATCTTCATGGACTCCCTGATTCTCTGCCATCTCCCTGAGATGGTCTTTGGTCCTCTTGAAATAAAGCAACTGCTGGTTGACATTATTAATCGGGTTACCGGCATGGAGCTCACGGTAGAGGAAGCAGCGCAGACTGCAGAGCGTATCTGGAACGTGATGCGCGCCTTCGCCGTGCGGGAAGGAATCAGAAGAGAAAACGACACCCTGCCCAAACGATTCCTAACCGAGCCCATCCCGGAGGGTCCTTCCAAAGGGATGGTAATCAGTGAAGCGATGCTTGAAAAGATGAAGGATGAGTACTATGAGGTGCGAGGCTGGGATAAGAAAACAGGAATCCCCACACCAGAAAGACTCATCACCCTCGATCTCCCCGACATCGCTGAAGATATGAAACCCATCTTACTGCAAGAAAAGAGGAGGGCACAATGAATTTCCCCAAAGCAGCTGCTATCTCCTTGGCAGTGCTCACGCTCGTGCTAACCATTCTCTCCTGCTCCAATAAACAGGACGATACTAACTACCGCCGCTACCTCCTGCAGGACAAAAAAATTGAGGGAAAGGCAGGAGTGCTGCTCACGGCACTTGGTCAACCTGAATATTATGATTATGAGTTTTTTAATAAATATCTCACTATTATTTTTAAAACTGCCTTCCCCCCTGCCCTCAAGCTGATCGCCTTGAAGGATAAGGGCACCGTGCTCATGGACCCTGAACATCTCAAGGCTATCGAGGAGTATAAGCCAAAAACCCTCATAGACTGTTTTGGTCATGACAAAAATGAAGAGGGAACTCCTTATGTAGACCTTACCGTGAAATGGGTACCTTCCCGTGATGGGAAATCACCAGGTCATTTCCTCTGGGAAGAGAAAAAGAATGGGTACATAGACCTCATAGAAAAGGTGGGAATTAAAATCGCTTCTTCCTACTACCCCAAGATGCCCGGGAATAAAATACCCTATGAGCAGCAACATCTAGAAATCATTAATGAGGTCTCCTCCCTTCTGGTAAAATCCTTCCCCGAAGTTCCCTTCAGGTTCGGCTGGACCATGAAACCTGAAACCATTGAAAAGGCGGTAGATGAGCTCATTGAAGAAAAGGTTAACACCATTGTCCACTGCGACATATTCCCCGTGTATTCTTCTCTTGAGCAATTTAATACCCTCTATCAGGAGATAAAAGATGCCGTCGCAGAGAGGGCAAAAATAATTTATACCCCTTTCCCTGGCGCCTATTCCTCCTTCCGCAAGGCCTTCGTCCAACTTGCGGCGGATGAAATTTTACCACTTCCCAAACCAGAGAGAAAGCTTTTGATCCTTACCCGCCACGGATTTCCTGAAATTAAGGGAGATCCCTACCCCGTGCTCGGCCGTGCCTACTACTGGAATCTCAAGAAAGAAATGGAGGAGGCTCTCACCGGCACCAACACTGTGGTCGTCTATGCAGATACTGATTTTGCCGGAGAGGATATGGATCCCAAAGAGAAGAGGCTGGCAAGTTTCGAAGCTCTGGAAATGGGGCTTAAAGAACAATACGATCATATCGTGTTTATCCTGGTTGATTTTACCAGTGAAAATACAGACTCTATCTTTGCCATGCGGCTTGAAACCTTTGAACCCCTCCACTTTAAGTATGAAGGAAAGGTTCCCTACACCGATTTCTCTCGCCCTTACCGCACAGAACTAAGAGAAGGTAAAAGCAGGATCGTCGTTGCCGGAATCCCGGTTGGTCAAAAATATCGGCCATTCATCTCCCAGGGGTTAGGTGATGCCATTGCTACCGTATTAAAAGGGGAAGCGTGGCCCCAGATAGTCCTTGAAGAGGTAAAGAAGAAAAAGGGGATGTTTTAGCAAT
>CAYYOQ010000072.1:0-9184 GCA_964473235.1 uncultured Thermodesulfobacteriota bacterium
GTTAATAGAGAATGTTTGATCCGGTCATCAGAAAATGCTCTACAATTGGTCCCAGCGAGAGAACAGGGAAGAAAGTGAGAGCTCCAACAATGAGCACAGTTCCTAACAGCATCGCCATAAATGTAAAACCCGAGACGGGAAGGCTTCCCTCGCTCGCGGGGATTAATTTTTTCTGTGCCAGGTTTCCCGCCAGAGCTAGTATAGGTACAATCATAAAAAACCGGCCCACAAGCATTGCTATCCCCAGAGTTGTATTAAACCACACAGTATTGGTGCTAAGCCCTGCAAAGGCACTGCCGTTATTGCCGGTTCCTGAAGAATATGCGTAAAGTATCTCACTTAACCCATGTGGGCCTTTGTTATTGAGCCCGGCCAGTCCCCAGCTGCTTACCGCAGCCCAGGCGGTAAAACCAAGAATACTGAAGATTACTATAAGTACGGTAAGAACACTCATTTTTACATCGTAGGCCTCGATCTTTTTCCCGAGATATTCAGGGGTACGTCCGACCATCAGGCCACATAAAAAAACGGTTAACACTACAAAGACCAGCATCCCATAAAGACCAGTCCCAACACCACCGAAGACAACCTCGCCCAACTGTATGTTTAGCAAAGCGATTAATCCACCCAGCGGTGTCAAGGAATCATGCATCGAATTAACCGCACCACAAGAGGCGTCTGTGGTTATCGTAGCAAATAGTGATGAATTGAAAATTCCAAAGCGTACTTCCTTGCCCTCCATGTTCCCGTCAAGAGGATCCACCCCAAGAGCATACAGCCGGAGATTACCAGCAGCCTCTGCCCACCAGCATACTGCAAAAGCTGCCAGGAAGAGTAGTAACATAGATCCCCAGACAACCCATCCGTGTCTCTGATTTCTCACCATTCGGCCAAGGTAATAAGTCAGTCCGCTCGGAATAAGGAAGATGGACAGCATCTGGATCAAATTGGAAAGTGGTGTAGGATTTTCGTATGGGTGGGATGCGTTGGCATTCATGTATCCCCCACCATTGGTTCCCAACATTTTAATTGCCACCTGTGATGCCATAGGCCCTTGAGCAATAATCTGGGTACTGATACTCTGGTCTTTTAGAGTACTGTCTATAACTGTAGCCTTACTATAGGGCTGAAAATTTTGAATCATGCCCTGCGACAAGAGGAATACAGAATATATAAGGCATATTGGTACAAGTAGATATAGATTTATCCTGATGAGATCCACCCAGAAATTACCGATCGTTTTAGTGCTGTGCCGCGCAATGCCACGTACCAGCGCCGCTGCTATTGCAATACCTGCTGCTGCTGAGACAAAGTTCTGGAAAGTAAGCCCCACCATTTGGGAAAAATAAGACATCGTAGACTCACCTCCGTAACTTTGCCAGTTGGTATTAGTAGCGAAACTGACTGCCGTATTGAACGCCAGAGGTGGACTTAGTGGTCCAAACCCCTGAGGATTGAGTGGTAGAAGATGTTGGAGGCGCAAAATAGCATAGGTAAATAGCAAACTGACCAGACTGAAAGCGCACAAAGACAATGCGTACTGTTTCCAGTTTTGTTCATTTTTAATATCAACGCCGAGGAGACAATACAGAAACCGCTCGAGAGGTTTTACGATCGGATCAATATAGGTCTTATCTTCTGCATCCAGAACCCTGCACAAATAAATACCAACAGGTTTTGTAAGCAGGGTAAGAATGCCGAGGAACAGTGTCAGTTGAATCCACCCTGAAATATTCATATTTATTTCTCTCTTCAGAATTTTTCTGGTCTGATAATCGAGATAAAAAGATATATGATCAAGATAAGTCCAATTATGCTAACCGTTGTTTCCAGCATGTTTATAAGCGTCCACAGAATCGAATATACAAAAGGCACAGTCCCCAAAAAAAAATTATAATTATTAAAATGTAGATTAGATCGCTCATCGCTCTCATCCATTCTTAAAAATTATGTCTGCCCGTTTAAGGGTAAACGTGAAGGTGCTGCCTTTCCCTTCATTGCTTTCTACTGTAATAGTTCCACCATGGGCTTCGACAATTTCTTTAGCTATGGCAAGCCCAAGCCCTGCGCCAGGCTCAGATTCTTCATCTGGAACTCGAAAAAATTGTTCAAAAATTCTATTAACATATTGCTCAGGGATACCCTTGCCGGTATCAGAAACGGAGAAGCTAACCCATTCATTGTAAGCCTGTGCGGAAATGATTACTGTTCCACCCGGGGAAGTGTATTTCAGTGAGTTAGAAAGTAGATTAGCAAAGACATGACCGATTCGTGTCTTGTCAGCCCAGACTTCAGGCATATCATCCGGCAACTCAATTTTTAAACTAACTCCGTGATCCTTGTAAGCACTCTGAAAAGGTTCCACTGCAAGCAGTATCATTGAGTGAGGAGATATCGCATGACAATCCATTTGTGCTCGCCCGGATTCGAGCCTACTTATATCAAGTAAATCTTCAATAATATTGTACAACCGGTCGCTGTCATCCCGTGCAGCAATCAAAAGCTCTGCTTGTTTGTCAGTAAGAACCCCCACCTTTTCTTCCAGAAGTAGATGGATTGCCATCCGAATGGAGGTGAGCGGTGTCTTCAATTGATGGGACACAGTAGAAATTAATCCCCTCTTCATATCATCCTGCTGCCGTAACTGTGTAATGTCTTCAAAGATAAGTACAATACCGATGGGTTGTTTCTCATTATCAAGAATCGGTACAGCCTTTGGACGGAAGAAGCGTTCCTCGCCTTTTAAGAAATGCTGGACAACTGCATAATTGTCTTTTCCTTCAACAGCATGACTACTGTTAAGAGCATCGTTATAAAGCTCTGTCACCCACTTAAATGGGATATTCCGTATCTGGATCTGGGGTTTTAGACCAAAAGTCTCTCTGGCTATTTCGGTTGCTAATTCAATCCTTCCCTCTAAGTCGACTAAAGCCACAGAATCAGGCAGACTATTAAATGCCTGTTGTGTAGAACGCTGAACTCGAGTCAGCTTAGTTTGATCACTGCGACGGAATGCACGAAGACTAGCTGCCATGGCATTAAATGCCTCTGAGAGTCGGCCAATCTCATCCCGAGAGTTGCTCTGGATAAAGAGTTCGAGATTGCCTCGTGTAACCTGGTCAGTAAAACCAATAAGCCGAGCAATTGGGCGAAGTATCCACCTGCCGGTAAAATAAATAAAACAAATAGCAACCATGGCTCCTGTAAACAAAAGAAAGTACATCCGTCGTCGAGCTGATGCCGCTTTAGAACGTGCTCGGTCATTTGCATTACTCATATTATCTTGATTCATTTGTAAAACTTCTTCAGCCGTGTTTTTTATTTGCTGGAAAAGCGGTAAAAGTTTTGTGAAATAGACATCACTCGTGGCTTCGGAAGATAAACCGAGACTACTTACATGCTGTACTGTAGCCTTATATTGTGTAAAAAGATTTCTAATAAGATTCGCTTTTTCTCCTTCATGTGGAAGAGTAGTGTTGTTCAATTCAACCTGCAGTGCTTTTTCAAAGTCTATTTCATTTTTCGCAATATATTCATTCCCAACTTTCTCATAACCAAGCATAATAAAAAGAGCACCATCATCCATACGTTCCAGGGCTTCTTTCATTTGCTGGCATGCAATAACACTCCGGTAGTTTTCACGCAAAATAACATCTATGGATTGTCCCAGGTCGCTAAGGTCCCTTATGCTTTGCACACCAATGAGCACAATAATAAAAAGAAGACCACCAAACCCAAGAGTTAATTTTTGACGAAGACCAAACATTTAAATCCTCCCATAAACAATATCAGCAAACGATGTGCCAACACAACATCTCTATAACAATTTGAAAATTATGGATTATTTTATCCTAAGCAGACTTGAGGTTTTGTATTTTGCAAGGAAGGTATTGTAAGGATCTTGCAAATTGCAAGGCTGATTGTCAAAAGAAGGTTATAGAGAATTGGCTTGCACAACTATCATTAAATGCCGTACTGCTTGCGCCGGCGCCATAGTGTGGCTTGATCGATGCCGAGTACCTCAGCAGCTTCCTGCAAAGACTTGGTAGCAGCAAGCACTCGCCGAATATGCTGTTCCTCGATCTTTTCTAATGAGACTAAATCACCTATTTGAGGAATCGCTTCATGCGGAAGTAATTTTTCAGGTAGCTGTTCAATACCCACTCGGTCAGTCTGGCAGATTATCGCAGCACGCTCGACAACATTACGTAACTCCCTGATATTGCCAGACCAGCCATAATTTTTAAGTGCCTGCAGAGCTTCTTTGGTAAAACCTAAAAAATGGCGATGGCTTATACGACCAAAAAATTGTAACAATCGCTCGGCAAGCGATACCACATCATCCTGACGTTCACGGAGAGGAGGTAGGGCAATCTGAATTACATTAATCCGATAGAAAAGATCTTCCCGGAATTGGCCATCTCGGACAGCCTTTTCCAGGTCTATATTGGTTGCAGCAATGACTCGCACATCTGCCTTGCGTGTCACATGATCACCAATCCGCTCATATTCATGATCTTGAATAAAGCGCAATAGTTTAGACTGAAGGGATAAAGGCAAATCTCCTATTTCGTCTAACAATAGCGTACCGCCTTCGCATGCCGCAATACGGCCAGGACTATCGTGGACGGCTCCCGTAAAAGCCCCTCTCAGATGTCCGAACAATTCGCTTTCCAGCAATTCTGCAGGAATGGACGGACAAGAAACATTACCAAAAGGCTTGTGAGCCCGTGTGCTCCAACTATGTATCATTCGAGCCAAGACAGTTTTGCCAGTACCGCTCTCGCCTCGCAGCAGAATCGTGACATCTGAAGTTGCAACTTGCCGCGCCAAACTGAGTGCATGCTGCATAGCAGGACTGTTAGTTGAAAAATCTATTTCAGGATTTAATCTTCTCAGGTCCTCCTTTAGGACGGCTACCTTTTGCTCCAACACGCATACTTCAGCCACTTTTAAGACAGCAAGTTTTACCTGGGAAGGTGTAAACGGTTTAGGTATGTAATCAGTAGCTCCACGACGCATGGCCTCGACAGCTGTTTCAATAGAGGCATACGCTGTTATAACAATTATCTTAAGCCATGGCGTTATAGCTAGTAACTTTGGTATCAAATCGAGTCCACTGGTTGTGCCCAGTCGGAGATCCACAAATGCTACTTCAAAACTTCTTCGGGATGCCTCAGCAACCGCATCCTTAAAATTGCTTACTGTGATAACCTTGTGACCCTCTGTTTCAAGGCAGACCGATAAAGTTTTGCGAATATTGACTTCATCATCCACAACCAGAATATTTAAAGATGAAGCTGATATGAGGTCTCTCATCTATAAACCTTGCTGTTGAGTTTTCAGTTACTGGCTAAATTACTATAGTGTTATTACCTTTATTGCTTCCCCAGTTCAATAATTACGTATAGAGGTAAAACAAGATTGTTGAAAATCTATTCTAAAGTAAGCACATCACTCAATGCCACTACCCCAACATCTCATCATTCCTTCATCCTGAGCGCCGTGGCTCACTAGGCATGTCTTCGCTAAAATCAATTTGAGACATCATCATTAAGAACTGCCATTTCCTCTCTTGGGCTTCCTTCCTGATATCTTCATTTTTAAGGATAGCACATTGACCACTCTCTCTTACAAATGAGCAATAAAGGTTCACATAATCGCTCAGTAGATCCACTACCTGAGCACCATGCGCTATCGGTACATTTCCAAAAATCATACCGCTTGAAGAATACGCTTTAAACTGTTTCAATGCGGGATAAATTTTGTTGATCTCATCGGTGAGCTCATCTACCATGCCTGATAACCCTTCATACTTCTTCCTTAGTTTTCCCAAAGGTTCATCATACCTTTTGAGATACTCAGAGTGCTTGGAGAGAGGAATCATATCAGTAATCACATGGATGTACTTTCCTTTGTGGACATCAACGTCCACTGCGAAGAGAGGAAGCGGAAGGGTGTCGTCAGGAATAAGCATGATCACAAAAGAGTTGGAGAGGTCAAGTTTGTCTCTCTCGAAGAAATTTTTAATTTCTACATTGCGTATTGTTTGAACCCTGAAGGTTTGGAACAAAGCTAATGTCTTCTCTCCCGGATCATACCACTTCACCTCGCCTACCCGATCCATCCCAGGTATTTTTGACGGGACTTCTTTCAGATCACCATATATTGCTTTAAGCTTCTCAAAGATCATAGTGCTAATATCAAAGGTATTAATATCTAATGCCATACCCATCCTCCCTCAACAAAGATTAATCAATGCTTTTTTCTTAACCCTATCAAGAAGACATAAGAAAATTGCTGATATATTCGCACGCCTCTTCACATCTTTCAACAAAGAACCCGTGATTTACCCCCGGGATGGTAACCAGTCTACTTCCCTTAATCTGAGCAGCCAGAAAACGGGCATTCTCAAGTGGCACCATCATATCTGTATCCCCGGTAATCACCAGTGTAGGGAGATTGATATGGTTAATTTCGTTTTGAGTATCATGGCTCATAGCCGCACCAAGCTGTCGCATAAAGGAATCCGGCCCCTGGTCCCTCTTGTCATACACCATTACCTCTTTCATTACCATTACCTGATCAGGTCGCTCAGCAATAAATTTTTCAGAGAGAAAAAATGGCACCAGCTTTCCAACACTTTCTTCCAGCGGAAGTGTCGCACTCTCCATTAATCCCTGGATTACCTCAGGTTCAGCAGGTGCATAGCTAAAATTAGGGAGGGTACAGCCTAAGACCAGCTTATCGATTACCTCAGGACACATGAGCGCACACTTCTGGGCAATCATTCCTCCCACTGACACACCAAATAAGTAGGTTTTCTCTATACTCAAAGCACGAAGCAGTGCCCTGGTATCCTCAGCAAAAAGGTCAGTGGTGTACTCCATCTCCGGTTTACCACTTCTCCCTGCTCCTCTATTGTCGAATATAACCACCTTAAAGTAAGCGGCAAAAAGGGGCACCATCCACTGCCACATCCTCGCTGAGCATCCCAGTCCCATAATCATGGTGAGAGGATACCCATGACCAATAACCTCATAATATATTTCGATCCCATTCACCCTTGCCGTAGCCATGGCTTCCTTACCACCCCTTCAATTGCTTCTTTTATAAAACTTCTGTATAAAACTTTTCTGCTTCTTTGAGCGCCCTCATTGCCGGCTCAAACATCACTTTCCGTTTCACCGTCTGGGCGAGGAAGAATCGCTGCAATCCCATCACCTTTCCGCTGTGGGTTGATGAGGAAGAGCCATATACATCCTTTGAAGGATTCCATTTGCCCTTCTCCACATAGTCATGGAAGCCTATCACATCCTTGGAGGGGATGACGCGTTCAACAAATTTTCTTAGGAGCTTACCCCGATTATCCCACATTGGCCTCTTGAGTAGTTTTCCCTCTTTAACTATGTTCTTAAAAATCTCATTCAACCAGCTATTTCTGACGAATACGCTGTTATAACCGAATTCATGTAAGCGAATTTCAGAAGCAGTCACCCCTATACTCACGTCTGCCTCCTTGCTGATGATAAAACTGGGGCATACCATACATCCCATTGAAATTGCTATGTCCTGAAAATCGGTATACTTAAAAGGATAATAGTTCCCATCTTTAGTCATTACTCCATCTTGGACATACCAGAGAAAGTTTTTCCCCTCATTTAAAAATTGGTATAACGTTTTTTTGGTATCCTCAGCATACTTAATAACATCTTCTTCTTTAATTCCCAATCGCTGATAAATAGCATCAATCGCTCCATACTTGGTATTGGCAAAGCAATTGATACCTATGGCAAAGGCAAGTTTACCAATCAACTTCTCTGCTAACTTAGAAAGCCCCTTGAAGATCTCACGCAGCTGCGGGTCATCTTTCAAAAGCTGGAGCTTTCGCAATCCCTCCACATGGCAGGAAAGCCCTACCACCGCAAAGCGCTCATACCCCGAAACCTTTTTCAAATCATGGAGGACAGGGCTTATTTGATTTTTAGAACGACATCCTCGCAAGGTTTCTTCCGGACAAGTAGAAACAATGGTTTTAGCATGATGGCAGATAAAATAGTCTTCATGAATGGTACCCAAATGGAGGATCGCATCTACTATCTTTTTCTCAAGAAGATAATAAAGCAGGGTGGTGGTGGTCCCGCCGGTAGCCGCCCTCTCGTAGATCTCATCATGCAATGCCCGGGAAGTAAACCGATCAATGTAACGACCTACCCTCTTTTCAATCTCATTTCGCTCCTCGCCAAAATACCTTCCTTTGATTGTACTCAAAGGGTAAAAGCTCCGGGGACAACCCTGATAGCAAAAACCGCACTTATTGCACTCTCCCACCAGCGTGGGGATAGTATTTTTCATCTCGATTGCCTCTTTTGGACACAGGCTTACACAGAGACCACAACGTGAACAGGAAAACTCAATCACCTTTTCTAGAGCAGTAAAACCAGCCTTTGAAATCTCCAGGTGTTTATTTAAACGTTCACTGTCCATACTCTTCTCCTTTCAATTAATCAGGAATCTCCTATTGACCAAAGAACAAATCTAATGCCCTTGTCACCCCACCTTCCTTGCCGAAAAGTTTCGTGTATACCTTAACCCCGGGATCATATTCGACTATGGTTTTTAAATACCGCTCGAAGTTCTCATGCGCTTTCGCCAGCGCTTCTCCAGTAAGAGGGAGCACCCCCTCAACCACCTCTAAAAAAACAGCAAGATACCCCCCAAATAATTGTAACGCATCACTATCCTGATCCTCAGTAATATTTACCAGACAGGCTGCTTTTGAAAATATATTCTGAATGGGTCCCTGCAAACTCGTTTTGTTTTTTAGAAGAGAAGGATACTTCCCTCTTATCTCTATTAATCGTTCATAGAGGGCAGTATCATCAGGCCGCTCTCCCCCTTCTCTCCTGTGGATATCCAGTATGAATAGTCGCCCCCTTCCTTTGATTACTATATCAGAGGTAAAGATGGGAAGATCAAAATCCACTTTTGGATTAAAATAAATTGAATACACATCCCTCAACCATGGAATGGTTGCCTTCATCAAAAGTATTCGTGTAAATCTTTCTGAGCTATACACCTCCCCCTCAATTTTAACCAACCCCAATGTCCTCAGTGGTCTTTCCGGAAAAGGAAACTTGAGAGAAACCGGGTTTAATACTACCCTCCCCTTCAGCTTATCCAT